>DAOVTF010000300.1 GCA_030633225.1 Flavobacteriaceae bacterium | reverse complement strand
AAATAATATCAATAAATGAAGAAGTCAGTAACAATTTTTATTTTACTTTTTATAGTAATCACCTTTACAGGAGCTATGTATTATTTATACTCTAAAAATGCCGAAGACCCTGTTGTTTATAAAACTGAAAAACCAACAAAACAAACTATTGTTAAAAAAACGGTGGCTACCGGTAGCATTCTTCCTTTAGAAGAAGTTCTTATAAAACCTAATATTTCTGGAGTTATAGAAGAGATATATGTAGAAGGTGGTGATATTTTAAAAGCAAATGATTTGATCGCCAAAATTAGAGTAATCCCAAATTTATCTGCATTAAATAATTCTAAAAATGCAATTCAAACTGCCAAGATTGCTTTAGATGATGAAAAGAGAAAGTTTGATCGTCAAAAATCTCTTTATGAAAAGAATGTAATTTCAAAGCAGGATTTAGAAAAAGCAGAAGTAACCTACCAGCAAGCCCTACAAACCTACCGAGCAGCCAATCAAAACTATGATATTGTTAAAACAGGTTCTACACGAGGTTTAGGTAGATCGGCAAATACTTTAATTCGTTCTACAGTTTCGGGCATGGTATTAGAAATGCCTGTTGAAGTTGGTAATCAGGTAATTGAAAGTAATACTTTTAATGAAGGCACCACTATTGCCACTCTGGCTGATGTAAATAAAATGATTTTTGAAGGAAAAGTTGATGAGTCTGAAGTTGGAAAAATAAAAGAAGGCCTTCCCTTAGAAATTACAGTAGGAGCAATTGAAAATGCAACTTTTAATGCGGTATTAGATTATATTGCCCCGAAAGGAAAATTAGAAAATGGTGCAGTTCAATTTGAAATAAAAGGTACTCTTAATAAGCAAGATACAACTTTTATCAGAGCAGGTTTAAGCGCTAATGCATCTATTATTTTAGCTAGAGCAGATAGTGTTATTTCTATTAAAGAAGCCCTCGTTCAATTTGATCCTAAAACAAAAGACTCTTTTGTTGAAGTTAAAATAGGTGAAAAAGAATTTGAAAGAAAAGATATCACTCTTGGCGTTAGCGATGGTATCAATGTACAGGTTAAAGATGGTTTAACTTTAGATGACGAAATTAAAGTTTGGAATATTATTAAAAAAGAAGGACAGGGAAATAACTAATATTAAGAACTGCTAAGTGTAGGAATTTTTACTATTTTTGAGTATAAAACTCAATTTTAACCAATGAAAAATCTTATTTACTTATTCATTATAGTTTTAATATTATCCTGTAGTCCAAAAATATTCAATGAAAAATGGACTCAAAAACCAGCTCCAGATTATTTCAAAGCTCGGTTTGAAACTACGCAAGGAAATTTTGATATTGAATCAAAACGAGAATGGTCACCAAAAGGTGTTGATAGAATTTACCAATTAATAAAAAGTGGTTATTATACTGATATTGCTATTTTTAGAGTAGTTCCTGAATTCGTTGTTCAATTTGGTATTCATAACGATTCTATTTTAAATAATTCTTGGAAAAAATATAAAGTCCTTGATGAACCTGTTTTGCAAAGCAATGATTCTATGGCAATTTCTTTTGCAAGAAGTGGTGTGAATTCTCGTACAACACAAATTTTCATCAATTTAAAAAACAATCATAGACTTGATACAGTTGATTATAACGATGTAAAAGGATTTCCTGTAATTGCCGTAATTACAGGCGGAATGGAAACCGTACATAAATTTTATAGTACAAAAGATAATGTGCCCGATCAGGATTCCATTCAAAAATATGGTAATGCCTATTTAATTAGAAAATACCCTAAGGTAGATTATATTAAAAAAGCATATATATTAAAAAAATAAACTAAGGAGCTACATGAAGTCACCATTTGAATATTAGCACTTTTTACCCATAAATTACCTCCAATTATGAATCGGTATTACTTTTTATTAGTATTCTTTTTTTATCAAATACATGCAAAGGCATATGAAACCAAATATGTTTGGAACATATTTGGAATTGAAATAAAAAAAGAACCTACATTAAATTCTGAAACAGTCATAAAAATTGATTTTGGTGAAAAAATTGAGTTTGAAGTTATAAATGAATTAGGTTCTACTATTATTATGGTAGATAATTTTTTTAAATTTTCAGGAAGCTGGCTCAATATTTCATTTGAAGGAAATCAAGGATATATTTTTAATGGTTTTTTTTCTTCTAGGGAACCTCCAAGAAACAAATTTTATACTATCAATGAAATAAGTATTCTAGGCAAGAAAAAAGAAGAAAGAGTAGCTATTGATTCTATTGAAATTGATTCTATTTATTATTTTAAAAAAACTGAAATAACACAATATGAAAATGGAGAAATAAGATATTTACCATTTGATGGTTGTTTTAACTATACATACACTTTCTTAGGCCTAACGAAAAATGAAGTGCAGAATATTATATTAAGCATGTATTACAAGGCAGACGCCATCATGGAGGTTAAACTAACTAAGATTGACAACGGTTGGAAAATTTATTCATATTCTTGTGATTGATTCAAATATAAATAAGCAGGTAACAAAAGTTAAAAAACATCAACTATTTTTGGCACCATTACCTTTTTACTATACAAAGTTTACCCTATTATCTTTGATTAAAATCTAAAATAGCTCCTTCTGAAATCCATTTGGCTAAGGCCTGACGGTTTTCAGGTACAACAATTCTTTT
>DAOVTF010000105.1 GCA_030633225.1 Flavobacteriaceae bacterium | reverse complement strand
TGAAGGTTCTTTTATTACATGGAGATCCTGGAGGAACTCATGAAGAATTTGATTGTTTTGACGGCTATTTACCTAATGAAGGAATAGAATATATTTACTACGATCAATTAGATTCATATTATAGCGATAAACCTAACGACTCCACACTTTGGACAACCGAGCATTTTGTTGAAGAAGTGGAACAAGTTCGCAAAGCACTAGACTTAAACAAAGACAATTTTTATTTACTAGGACAATCGTGGGGAGGAATGTTAGCCATGGAGTATGCTCTAAAATATCAGGATAATTTAAAAGGGTTAATCATTTCGAATATGATGGCCAGTGCTCCTGCATATGGAAAATATGCTATGGAAGTTCTGGGTCCTCAATTAAATCCCGAAGTCTTTTCAGAAATAATGGATTTAGAAGCTAATAACCAGTTTGACAATCCTAGATATGGTGAGTTATTAATGACTCATTATTATACCGAGCACATTTTAAGAATGCCTATTGAACAATGGCCAAAATCTGTAAACTTACTTTTTGAGCATCTTAATCCTAACATTTATGTTTTTATGCAGGGACATAGTGAGTTTGGAATGACAAAAAATGCTTCACTAAAAAACTGGGATGTTACTTCAAAATTAAAAACTATAAAAACCCCCACATTGGTAATAGGTGCAACTTATGACACTATGGATCCAAAACACATGGAATGGATGTCGAAAGAAGTCCAAAACGGGCGTTTTTTATTATGTGCTAACGGAAGTCATTTATCACAATACGACGACCAGAAAACATATTTCAATGGCTTAATTAAATTTATAAAAGACGTAGATCAAAATGCTTTTAACAAAGAAAACAATAATGAATAAAAAGCTTTTACTAACAATCACACTTATTTCGTGTCAGATTCTATTTTCACAAACCTATATCACCAATGTAACTATTGCTGATGTTGAAAACCATAAAATGATTGCTAATCAAACAGTGGTCATCACCAGCAATGTTATTTCTGAAATTAATAAAAGCAAGAAAATTAAAATCCCATCTGATTCCAAAATAATAGATGGTACTGGGAAATATTTGTTCCCCGGATTAACAGATGCTCATATTCATTTTTTTCAGAATGGGGGTTTGTACACACGTCCCGATGCCATAGACTTACGCAAAGACATGCCTCATCAAAAAGAGATGGATTATGCACATTCTAATATGGAAAATGTATTACATCGGTATTTGCAAAACGGAATTACCAATGTAATCGATGTAGGAGCAAATTATCATTTTTTAGAACAAAGAACTCAATTTAAAAATAGGCAAGATGTTCCTTCTGTTTATATGGCGGGACCTTTATTAACTACTTATGAGCCTTCCGTTTATGAAAATCTAGGAAATGAAGAACCTTTCAGTTTAACAAAAACAGTTGAAGATGGAGTAAATATGGTAAGAGAACAACTCCCTTATCATCCAGATTTTATTAAAATTTGGTACATCGCTGGAGCAGATGATTTAAGTATTGAAGAAAGTGCACATAAAAATTTACCTATTGTAAAAGCAATTATTGAGGAAGCTCATAAAAATAATTTAAAAGTTGCCGTACATGCTACGCAAAGAATTACCGCTCAATTGGCTGTAGAAAATGGCTGTGATTTTTTAGTTCATAGTGTAGACGATGAAATTTTGAAAGAAGATTTTGTACAATTAATGAAAAAGAACAATACTATTCTCTGCCCTACCCTGATTGTTATGGATGGATATTCTAACACCTTTGGTCAGAATATTGAAATGAGTACTTATGAATTACAAAAAGCAGATCCTTATCAATTAGGAACTTTATTAGATGGCAAACACCTATCAGATACCTTGCTTATTAATAATTATAAAAAAGGAAGCAACTCAAAAGTTAGTCAGGAACGTTCTTCAAAATCTAATTCCATAATGATGACAAATCTCAAAATATTGTCTGATGCGGGTGTACTCATTGCTACTGGAACCGATGCAGGAAATATTGGCACTTTGCATGCTTCCTCATATTTAGCTGAATTAAAAGCGATGCAAAAAAGTGGAATGAGCAATTGGAAAATTATGGAAGCTTCTACAATCAACGGTGCTAAAGTATTAGGGAAACAAGAAGAATTTGGAAGTATTACTAAAGGTAAAAAAGCCAACCTTCTTCTATTAGATACCAACCCAATTGAAAGTATCGAAAACATCACAACAATTCATCGAGTGATTAATAATGGTGTTGTTTTTAATCCTTCTGAAATTATTAAAGATAGCCCTGCCGATTTGGCCCAACGACAATTAAATGCCTATAATTTTAGAAATATTGAAGCCTTTTTGGAGCCTTATGCCGATGATGTAGAAGTATATACTTATCCAGATCAATTAATGTATAAAGGAAAAGATAATATGAGAAAAGGCTATGCTGAAATGTTTAAAAACACTCCTAATTTACATTGCGAATTAAAAGAGAGAATTGTGCAAGGAAATATTGTTATTGACAAAGAACGCGTACAATTTGGAGATAAAATAGTAGAAGCGGTTGCCATCTATCATATCGAAAATAACAAAATCAAGAAAGTATATTTTAATCAGTAACATTTAATTATGAAAACAGTACTCATCACAGGAACCAGTAAAGGAATTGGACTAGAAGCTGCATTAGCTTTTGGGCGAGCAGGGTATAAAGTATTTGCAACCATGAGAAATCCGGAAGGTGATCAAATTTTAAAGGAAATAATTAAAGATGAATCTTTGGCAATATCTATTTCTAAAATGGATGTTGATAATGATGAATCTGTTAAGAATGCAATCGATGCAATACTTAATGAAGTTGGAAGTATTGATGTTTTGGTAAACAACGCAGGCATTGAACGCCACGGTTCTATTGAAGAAATGTCTATGACCGATTTTAAAGATATCATGGAGACAAATTATTTTGGAGCCATACGGTGTGCTAAAAGTGTACTCCCAAAAATGCGTGAAATACAAAATGGATGTATAATAAATGTTGCCTCGGTTGCGGGTCATATCTCAAATAGCCCCTTAGGTGCTTATGCTGCAAGTAAGTTTGCTCTTGAAGCTATCAGTGAAGCCTTAGCACAAGAAGTAAAACCATTCAATATTCAAGTCAAAATTATAGAGCCAGGTATTATTAACACACAAATGGCTCAAGATATACGTGAAACTAGCGATTCGATTTATCCACAAGTGAATCGATTTGGAGGTCTTTTTGCAGCATCTCTAAACACGCCAACACCACCAAGTTTAGTTGCGGACAAAATTTTAGAAGTAGCTGAAGAAAACAATTGGAAATTAAGACATCCAGTTGGTCCAGATGCAGCACCCTTTATTGAATGGAGAGCATCCATGATCGATGAAGAATGGATTGATTGGAATGCAGCCAATGATGAAGATTGGTATAATTCGGTTGAACGTGATTTTGGGTTGGATGCAAGGCAAGAAAAGGTAAGTAAAACTCTCTAACATGCAATTAAAAAAATCACTAACCGTAGCAATAATACTAAGCATTATTGGTATTATTACTTGGGAATCTTATTGGCGTTCACAAGGGTACTCCCCAAATTTAAATGATGAAAAAGCCTTATGGGCAAAAGAAAGAGCCAAAATTGAAAAAACTACCAAAAGTGATGTTATTTTAATAGGATCTTCCAGAACCTATTTTGATATTCAGAAAAAAGTATGGGAAAAAGAAACGGGTATAAAACCCATTCAGTTAGCTTCAACAGGCTCTACTCCCCTACCAGCCTTACATGATATTGTTGAAAACACAAATTTCTCAGGCACTCTAATAGTGGGAGTTACTCCCGGATTATTTTTTTCTACCACCTATCCAAAAGCTTTTCCTTGGCATAGAATTCAATCGAAAATAGATTTTTATAAGGATATGACCTATGCTCAAAAAGCTAATTATTTTTTATCAGTTCCGCTTCAGAAAAACTTAGTATTAATGTCTGCAGATGAGGAAGAATGGGCAGATAATATTGACTTAAAATCACTTTTAAGACAAATTGATTTAGGAAAAAGAACGGAAGGACCTAAAATGCCACCTTTTTACAATTTTGGTAATGTAGCTTCAGATAGAAATATGGCAATGTCTAAGAGAACGGCAACAGATACCACCTTTGCAAATTCTATTATTCGGGTTTGGAATTTCTTCGGAAAATCAGCTCCTCCTCCAGATAAAAATTCAACCACAGAATATTTTGTAAAAGATGCTGAAAAATTTATTACTCGTGGCGGAAATCTAATTTTAGTAAGACCTCCCTCCAGTGGTGGAACCAGAATGGCGGAAAACAAGTTTTTACCAAGAGAACAGTTTTGGAATTCCTTGGTGGGTATACTTCCTGTAAAAAATTATCATTTTGAAGATTATATACAACTTAAAAATTTGACTTGTCCAGAAGAATCTCATTTAAGCAAAGAAGATGCTGAATATTTTACCAAAGAGCTTGCACAAATAATGATTCAAGATCAAGCAATCACTAAAACCAACTAATTATGTTATTTAACTCCTTAAGTTTTATCGTATTCTTTGTGGTGGTTTTGGTGTTCTATTATTCAAATTTTTTGAATTGGAAATCTAAAAAAGGATTGCTACTTCTAGCAAGTTATATATTCTACGGCATGTGGAATCCACCTTTAGTGATACTCCTTTGGATTTCCACCATGATCGACTGGACTGCAGGAAAAAGATTGGCTGTTGAAAAAAATCAACGTAAACGCAAAATGTGGCTTTACCTAAGTATGGCTGTCAATCTAGGGTTTTTAGGTTTCTTTAAATATGGAGATTTTCTGTTAGAAAACTTCACATTAATGATAAATACTATGGGTGTTGATTACCAAGCAAGACCTATGGATATAATTCTTCCAATGGGGATTTCATTTTATACATTTCAAACCATGTCGTATACCATCGATATGTACCATAAGAAAATTGATCGTGCGAGAACCTTTTTAGATTTCGCATTGTATGTAACTTTCTTTCCACAGTTAGTGGCAGGTCCAATTGTAAGAGCAAAAGATTTAATCACCCAATTTTATGAACCTAAAAAAGCTACTGTAAAACAATTTATATGGGGAATGTTTTTATTGACTTTGGGATTATTTCAAAAAGTAGTATTAGCAGATACATTATTATCAAATACAGCAGATACGGTTTTTAAACCCGGACAAATATTGAATTTTTGGGATGCTTGGAGCGGTACCCTGGCATTTTCAGGACAGATATTTTTTGACTTTGCAGGCTATTCAACTTGTGCTATTGGTATTGCTTTAATGTTAGGAATTGTACTTCCAGACAACTTTAGATACCCTTACGCTTCTTTAGGCTTTTCAGATTTATGGGATAGATGGCATATCTCCTTATCCAGTTGGTTACGGGATTATTTATACATTCCGTTAGGTGGAAATCGCCACGGAATCACAAGAATGTATACCGCCTTAATGATTACCATGTTGTTGGGCGGATTGTGGCACGGGGCAGCTTGGACTTTTATAGTTTGGGGAGGATTACACGGCACTTATTTAATTTTAGAAAAATTGCAAAAGCAATATTTACCATTTGAAATTACGGTATGGAATGGAATGTTCTTAGCATTTGTAACCTATACCTGCGTAAATTTTACTTGGGTATTTTTTAGAGCCAGAGAATTTGATACGGCGTGGAATATGATACAATCCATGTTATTTCTAAATCCTGAGGGAATCAAAGTTTTAGAAACTTTCGACATAGTAAAAGTGATGGTACTTATAGGATTTCTATTCTTTACACATTGGTTTATGAGAAATACATCGGTAAAAGAAGTGTCTAAAAAAATATCGCCAATAACATTGGCAATTGGATGGGCAATAATGTTCTTTTTAATTGTAATATCACAAGGAAGTGGTGAACAGTTTATTTATTTTCAGTTTTAAAATAAATCATTACTTATGATACAAATCAAATCAAAAAGAATAGAATCTATAGATGTTTTACGTGGAGTAGTAATGATTATCATGGCATTAGATCATGTAAGAGATTATTTTCATTATGGCGCTTTTTTTATTGATCCAACCGATTTAAATTCTACAACTCCGTTTTTATTTTTTACTCGTTTTATTACACATAATTGCGCACCAGTATTTGTGTTTTTGGCAGGGACATCAGCATACCTATATGGTAGTAAAAAAACCAAACCCGAATTATTTAAATTTCTGTTTACAAGAGGAATATGGCTAATTTTTTTAGAAGTTGTAGTTAACAATTTAATCTGGTCCTTTGACATAACCTATAGTTTTCCAGTGCTTCAAGTAATTTGGGCAATAGGTTTTAGTATGGTAAGCCTTTCGTTTCTAATATTTTTACCTAAAAAAGTATTAATTGCTTTTGGCATTATTCTTATTGCTGGACATAATTTATTAGATGGCATTGTTATGCAAGGCACAAGTTTTAAATCTATTGTTTGGTATATTTTACATCAACAACAGGTTATTCCAGCTGGGCCATTTCCTTTATTTGGCTTTTTTTACCCCGTTATTCCGTGGGTAGGTTTAATGATTCTAGGGTATTGTTTTGGAACCCTTTATCAAAAAGGGTTTGATGCAACAATTAGAAAAAAATGGTTATTAACTATGAGCATTGTTGCCGCAGCTCTTTTCTTTATTTTAAGAGGTATTAATGTTTATGGTGATTTGGTTCCTTGGTCAGTTCAAAAAAATATGACTTATACCATTTTATCATTTTTAAATGTCACTAAATACCCTCCGTCATTACTTTATTTATTAATTACAATTGGTCCAGCCTTATTATTTTTATATCTAATTGAAAATACTAAGAATAAGATTACTAATTTTTTCATTGTTTTTGGTAGAGTACCACTCTTCTATTATTTTTTACATGTTTTTATAATACACCTATTTGCAATTATTGGAATATTAATTTTTGGTGGTAATTGGCAAGATATGATCTTAACCGTAGATGTTTTTAAAAATGAAAACTTGATCAATTACGGCTATTCTCTTTTA
>DAOVTF010000137.1 GCA_030633225.1 Flavobacteriaceae bacterium | reverse complement strand
ATGGATAGTGATTTTAAACGTATTCCTTGGTTTGTTGTTACTACAGGAATAGTAATTCTAATTGGTCATTATATTGATATTTTCCAATTGATATCACCAGCAACTGTAGGAGATAGCTGGAGTATTGGAATTCCAGAATTAGCTTCCATAGCGTTCTTTTTAGGGCTATTTATATTTGTTATTTTTAATGCTATGAGTAAAGTTTCTTTACATGCGAAAGGAAATCCATTTATGAAAGAAAGTGAAATATATCATTACTAAAAGAAAATATTTTTAAATTTATTTGGCTATCTTTTTAAGGTAGCCTTTTTCTATGAAAAAAATATAAGGTAAAACATGATATAAATCATATTAATTAATATTTTTCTTTATATTTGTCCGAATACAAATCTACAAATTAACTTATTTTTCATAGATGAAAGCATTATTTTTTATTCTTATTTTTGTTGTAATAGCAACAGCTATATGGCAATTTTTTAAAATTTTAGGTTTTTTTAAAAAAGATCAGGTAGTTACTGAAAAAGAAAATAACATTAATGGGTGGTTGATGTTAGGTTTAGGTGTTTTTATTTATGGGTTAATGCTTGTTACTATGTATAAAGGTAGTATTGTGTTATTACCTAAACTTTCTGCTTCTTTAGAAGGAGAACATATTGATAATTTATTTATCATTACAATGACACTGATCTTTGTAGTTCAATTTATTACTCAATTTTTGATATACTTTTTCACTTTTAAATATAGAGGTATTAAAGGGAGGAAAGCTATATTTTATGCAGATAGTCATAAGCTAGAAATGTGGTGGACCGTTACTCCAACGGTTGTCTTATCTGTTTTAATTGTTTATGGGTTATGGACATGGAATAATGTTCAAGATCTTTCGGATGCTGAAAACCCTTTGATCATTGAAGTTTATGCAAAACAGTTTCAGTGGGAAGCTCGTTATGCCGGAAATGATAATCAATTAGGTGTTGGTCATGTAAGATATATTAAAGGAATAAATACAATGGGTGTTGATATGACGGATAAAAATTCGTTAGATGATATTCCAGTTCGAGAATTGCATCTTCCAAAAGGAAGAAAAGTTATTTTTAAATTTCGATCACAAGATGTGTTACATTCTGCTTATATGCCTCATTTTAGAGCACAAATAAATTGCGTTCCAGGTATGACAACTTCATTTGGTTTTACACCATCTGTTACAACGGAAGAGATGCGTGAATATGAAGATACAGTTGAAAAATTTAATGCCATAAATGAATTAAGAAAAGAGAAGGGAGAAGATCCTGTTGAGTTCGATTACTTATTATTATGTAATAAAATTTGTGGTTCGTCTCATTATAATATGCAGATGAAAGTTATTGTTGAAGAAGAAGCTGATTTTAATAATTGGTTGGGTCAACAAAAAACATTAGCTCAAGTAATCAAATAATTAACAAACCAAAAATTTATTTTTCAAAATGTCAGATCATCATCATAAAGAAACATTTATAACTAAATATATTTTTAGTCAAGATCATAAAATGATTGCTAAACAATACCTGATTACAGGTATGTTTATGGGAGTAATTGGAGTTTTTATGTCTATGCTATTTCGTTTGCAATTGGCATATCCTGATACAAGTTTTACAATTATAGAAGCATTTTTGGGTAAAGGAGGAGAAGGAGGAATAATGACACCAGATATGTATATGGGGTTGGTTACAATTCATGGTACCATCATGGTATTTTTTGTATTGACCGCAGGATTAAGTGGAACGTTTAGTAACTTATTAATTCCGTTGCAAATTGGCGCAAGAGATATGGCTTCTGGTTTTTTAAATATGATATCTTACTGGTTGTTTTTTCTTTCTAGTCTTATCATGTTCTTGTCTATTTTTGTACATACAGGAATGGCATCTGCCGGGTGGACAATTTATCCACCGTTAAGTGCTTTACCACAGGCAATGCCAGGATCAGGATTAGGTATGACCTTATGGTTAGTATCCATGGCAATTTTTATTGCATCATCTTTATTAGGTTCATTAAATTATATTGTAACGATATTGAATTTAAGAACTAAAGGTATGAAAATGACTCGTTTACCACTAACAATTTGGGCATTTTTAATTACTGCAATTATTGGTGTTGTATCTTTTCCAGTACTACTTTCAGCAGCATTATTGTTGATATTTGATCGAAGTTTTGGGACTTCATTTTACTTATCGGATATTTTTATTCAAGGAGAGGTTTTACATTATAAGGGTGGTTCACCAATATTATTTGAACATTTATTTTGGTTCTTAGGTCATCCGGAAGTTTATATTATTTTAATACCAGCATTAGGTATTACTTCTGAGGTAATTTCAACAAATTCTCGAAAACCAATATTTGGATATAGAGCGATGATTGGCTCTATTATGGCAATAGCATTTTTATCTACAATTGTATGGGGTCACCATATGTTCGTTACAGGAATGAATCCATTTTTAGGATCGGTATTTACATTTACAACCCTATTGATAGCGATTCCGTCTGCAGTAAAAGCATTTAATTATATAACTACTTTATGGAAAGGTAATTTACAATTAAATCCAGCCATGTTATTTTCAATTGGTATGGTTTCAACTTTTATTACTGGAGGTTTAACAGGATTGATTTTAGGAGATAGTGCCTTAGATATTAATGTGCATGATACTATGTTTGTGGTTGCTCATTTTCATTTGGTAATGGGTATTTCAGCTTTATTTGGAATGTTTGCTGGGGTATATCACTGGTTTCCTAAAATGTATGGAAGAATGATGAGTAAGGATATGGGTTATTTGCATTTTTGGATAACTATTATTTCAGCATACGGAGTTTTTTTTCCAATGCATTTTATAGGACTGGCAGGATTACCGCGTAGATATTATAGTAATTCAGCTTTCCCAATATTTGATGATTTACTACAAATAAATCAAGTAATTACAGCATTTGCAATTGTTGGAGGATTGGCACAATTGATATTCTTAGCAAACTTTTTCTTTAGTATTAAAAAAGGACAAAAAGCAGTTCAAAATCCTTGGAAGGGAAATACCTTAGAGTGGACAACCCCTATGGAACATATGCATGGAAACTGGCCTGGAGAAATACCTGAAGTTTATCGATGGGCATATGATTATAGTAAAGTTGATGATAATGGTGATTTGTGGGGTAACCAAGATTTTACACCTCAAACTATACCAATTAGAACAGGAGAAGAAGAGTTTTAAATACTACTACTAATTAAAAATATAATTTTTAGAACCTTCATTTTATGGAGGTTTTTTTTTATGTATTTTCTAGGTAATATATTATGGATTTTTCTTTCTCTATAGGAAAACTGTTTGAATTTTTAGATTGAGTTTATGTATATTTACAATAGAAAAATTTATACCCTTTTGATTAAAAACTCATCTCATGATTAAGAAAATTCTAAAAGCATTATTAGTATTAATTATTGTTCTTGCCATTGGTTCATGGTTCTTTATACAAAACAATAAACCTCAATATGATGGAAATCTAAAATTAGAAAACCTTGATAATGAAGTTAATATTTATTTTGATGAAGTTGGTGTTCCGCATATTTATTCGCAAAACCAACATGATGCTTATGTTGCCTTAGGCTATGTTCATGCTCAAGATAGATTATGGCAAATGGAATTAGTCAGGCGAATTTCGGCAGGAAGATTATCAGAACTATTTGGAAAAGATTTAGTTAAAACGGATAAGTTTTACAGAGGCTTAGGTATAGAAAATGCAGCTATCAAAACCATTCAAAATTTAGATACAACATCACAAGCTTATAAATTAACACAAGCCTATTTAAATGGGGTTAATCAGTTTATCGAAAATGGCACAACTCCAGTTGAATTTAGTTTAATTGGTGTTGAAAAAGAAAAGTTTACTATTAAAGATATTTATAATGTATATGGTTATATGAGTTTTGGTTTTGCACATGCGCAAAGAACAGATCCGTTTTTAACGAATTTAAGAGATAAATTAGGTGCTGCATATTTGCAAGATTTACAAATCGATATCAGCTCTAAAACAGAATTAATTCAAAATCACTATCCGAAGATTAAAAAGAAAATTACGAGTTCATTGTCAACTTCTGTAAACGATATTTTTGCTAATTCTCCAATTCCACCATTTATTGGAAGTAATAGCTGGGTAATTGGAGCAAAAAAAACTAAAAATAAAAAAGTGATTTTTGCTAATGATCCTCACATAGGTTTTTCGCAACCAGCTGTTTGGTATCAATCGCATATTATAACTCCTGATTATGAAATGTATGGATTTAATTTAGCACTAACACCTTTTCCGTTGCTGGGCCATAATAGAAATTATGCTTATGGTTTGACTATGTTTGAAAATGATGATATTGATTTTTATAAAGAAAACGAAAATCAATCTTTTACGGTAAGAAAAGAAACCATTAAAGTAAAAGATGGTGAAGATATTAGTTTTGAAGTTAGAGAAGGTAAACACGGATCTATCATGAATGATTTTATTGATATTATTGATTCTGACAGTCCCATTGCAATGGATTGGATTTATACCAAGTTAGAAAATAAAATGCTAGAAGCTTCTTATGTATTGTCGCATTCAAACTCATTATCTGAGTTTAAAAATGGAGCTTCTTTGATTTATGCTCCTGGTCTGAATGTGATGTATGGTGATGCAAAAAACAATATTGCTTGGTTTGCTTCGGCAAAATTGTATAAACATGATAATAATGTGAACACAAAATTTATTTTAGATGGTTCAAATGGGGTAGATGATCAAATAAAGTATTTAGATTTTTCTCAAAATCCACAAGCGATAAATCCACCTTGGAACTATGTTTACTCTGCTAATAATCAGCCAGATTCTATTGCAGGTATTATGTATCCCGGTTATTATTTGCCAGAAGATAGAGCTAAAAGAATTGTCAATTTATTAAAGCCTAAAAATGATTTTACCAAGAATGATATTGAATTGATGATCAATGATATTCAGTCTTCAGTTGTACCTGATTTAATTCCTATAATAATAGAAAACATAACCAAAGTCAATTTAACAGCCAATGAAAAAGAAGCCATTATAATTTTAAAAAATTGGAAAGGAGATTACAAAATTGATGAAATAGCTCCAACCATTTACACCAAGTTTTTATATCGATTTATAGAAAATACTTTCGCAGACGAAATGGGAGAAGAAAACTTTAAGCAGTTTTTAAAAACACATGTGTATAAACGTCAAATTGCCAAGCAAATTAAATCACGAAAATCTATTTGGTGGGATGATATTAATACAAAACAGGTAAAAGAGAATAGAGATGAAATATTCACCAGATCATTACATGAAACAGTTACTGCATTAGAAGAACAATTTGGTGATGATATTAAAAACTGGACATGGAATAAGGCAATTACAGTTACACATAAACATGCTTTTGACAAAGTGCCTTCGTTGAAAAGTTTTTTTAATGTTGGTCCGTTTGTGACCAATGGCTCCAATGAAGTTTTAAATAATCAAATATTTGCCATTAATAATAATGGAATATATGAAGTGACAGCAGGCCCTTCTACTCGAAGAATTATTGATTTTAGTGATATTGAAAATAGTATAACTGTTATTCCAACGGGTCAATCGGGCAATGTTTTTAGTAAGCATTATAAAGATCAGGCAAAAAAATACTTGAATGGTGAATTTGTAAAAATGATGTTGAATAAAGAAGAGATTCAAAAATCAAAAGACAAGTTGGTTATAGAACCAATAATGAATTAAGTGAAAATGATTGATCCAAAAATTATATTTATTCCAGAAAAGAAGCTTGTAGGAATGCGATTAAAAATGTCATTTGAAGAAATATCTACTTCAACTACAAAGTTATGGCAAAATTTTATGCCTAATCGCAATAAGATTGTACACAAAATTAATTTAGATTTGTTAAGTGTTCAAATATATGATTCTTCTTTAAATTACGTTGATTTTACACCTAATACAGTTTTTGAGAAATGGGCAGCTGTAGAAGTTGAAAATTTTAATAAAATTCCAAAAGGGATGAAAACTAT
>DAOVTF010000264.1 GCA_030633225.1 Flavobacteriaceae bacterium | reverse complement strand
CTTCCGTTAAGGTCGAGAGTAAATAATTGTGCCACACCTTCATCCATTAATTGATCCAAACCTTTTACCAATTGTTTGGATTTCATTGGATCGGCATTATTAACATAGCGGAAATGCTCCGGTGAGAAACTAGGAATTCCTTTGAATTCTAATTTTTCTCCTTCGGTTAAGGTATCGCCAATTTTAAAGTTACCAGTATCGTGTAAACCAACAATATCACCAGGAAATGATTCATCTACTATTTCCTTTTTTTCTGCAAAAAAGGCATTCGGGCTAGAGAATTTCATCTTTTTATTTTGTTTCACATGCAAATAGTTGAAATTTCTTTTAAAAATACCAGAAACAACTTTTACAAAAGCCAATCGATCTCTATGTTTAGGATCCATATTGGCATGGATTTTAAATACAAAACCTGTAAATACTTCTTCTTTAGAATCTACTAAACGAGTATCTGCCATTTTTGGCTGGGGCGGAGGGGCGATATCAATAAAACAATCTAACAATTCTTTCACACCAAAATTATTTAATGCCGAACCGAAAAATACAGGTTGCAAATTTGCTTTTAAATAATCATCCTTATCAAATTTCGGATAAACTTCTTCTATGAGCTCTATTTCTTCTCTTAAAGTATTTGCATGAGTTTCTCCAATAATCTCATCTAATTCTGGATTATTTACATCTGTAAATTCTATGCCATCTGAAACAGTTTGTTTTACATCACCCGAAAATAGATTTAGTTTCTTATCCCAAATATTATAAATCCCTTTAAAGTCATAACCCATTCCAATAGGAAAACTTAATGGAACAACTTTTAATCCTAATTTTTGTTCTACTTCATCTAAAAGATCGAAAGCATCTTTACCTTCACGGTCTAATTTATTGATAAAAACAATGATTGGTATTTTACGCATTCTGCAAACTTCAACCAGTTTCTCCGTTTGAGCTTCTACACCTTTTGCTACGTCAATGACAACAATAACGCTATCAACAGCAGTTAATGTTCTAAAAGTATCTTCGGCAAAATCCTTATGACCTGGAGTGTCTAAAATATTGATCTTCTTATCTTTATATATAAAAGCTAAAACTGAAGTAGCAACCGATATACCACGTTGACGCTCAATCTCCATAAAATCGGAAGTAGCACCTTTTTTTATCTTATTACTTTTTACTGCACCAGCTTCTTGAATAGCACCACCATACAATAATAATTTTTCGGTCAAAGTGGTTTTACCCGCATCGGGATGTGAAATGATACCAAAAGTTCGGCGGCGTTCTATTTCTTCTAAAAAGGTCATGTACTGAAATTAAGAGCGGCAAATATAGGTTTAATTTGATGATTTGAAAAAATGCGGATAAAGATTTTAGTCAATGACTAAAGCTTTCATAAACACATCATTTAAAGGCCATTCATCACCACCGGCTTTTAAGTTTGCAATCTTATCAATCACAGAAAAACCTGAAATTACTTCACCAAAAACTGTATGCTCTCCATCAATATGGTGAGCGCCTTTTTTGTTTTGAACGATATAAAATTCAAATGGAGTCGATCTTTTAGATGGATTCTTTTCCCAATCTCTGGCAGCAGCAACTGCCCCATACTTATGTTTGTTATTGTTGTGTAATTCAGCCGGTACCCGATAGTGTTTGTATTTATTTCTGTAGGCCAGAGTATTCATATTTTCTGAATTTCCTCCCTGAATGATAAAGTTTGGAACAACCCTATAAAAACAGGAGGTATCAAAGTAACCTACTTTAGTAAGAAAAATAAAATTAGCCCTATGAAGTTCGGTGTTTTTATAAAGTTTAATCGTAATATTTCCTAACCTTGTTTTAAGTAAAACTTTAGTTTCTTTATTTAATTCACCATATTTAATCAAAAAATCAATCGCATTTTCACTATTGATAGAATCTGCTTCTTTTTTTATGCTTTTAGTAGTTTTTTTTACTTCAACCTTTATAGGAACAGATCCCTGTGATTTAGAAGAATTATTCTTTGACTCATTTTTACAAGCAATTGTAAAAAACAAAAGAATTACAAAAAGTAAACTGCTAAATATTCTCATAGTTTTAGATGAATCTTTTATATTGCATGGCAAAACGACATAAATTTTTATCATTGTAAATATACATAAACTCAGTGTTAAAAATTATACGAAGTTTCCTTCTAACTAATTAAAATCAATTGTTTTTTACAGGGGAAGTATATTAAAAAAATAAAATAATATAGAATGATAAAAATATTTAAGGTACTTACCATTTGTTTGATATCAATCTTGTTTTCATGTAAAGATGAGAAAGTTAAATTAAATACATTACAGTTTATAGAAAGCCCTGTAGTTGGAGATAGTAAACAACCATTTTTATTTTCGGATGGTAAATCTATTTTAATGTCATGGACTCAAAAAGTAAATGATTCTTTGCATTCTTTAAATTATTCCACTTTAAGTGGTTATAAATGGACAAAAGCAAAAGAAATTGCTAATGGAGACAACTGGTTTGTTAACTGGGCAGATTTTCCGGCAATTGCTAAAAATAAAGATAATATAATGGTTCATTTTTTACAAAAATCAGATACTGCAACTTTTGCATATGACGTGCGTATCAAGCAATCTGTGGATAATGGAATAACTTGGAAAGAAGATTTTAAATTGCATCAAGACAGCACTTTTACCGAGCATGGTTTTGCAACTATATTGCCTTATAGAGATGATTCGTTTTTTATTACTTGGCTTGATGGTAGAAATACAAAAGGTGGTGATCATGGTGATGAACATAAAATGGCTGGGGCAATGAATGTTAGAACGGCTATAGTTTTATCAAACGGTGATATTATTGATGATACTTTAGTTGATCATAAAACTTGTGATTGTTGTCAAACTTCGGCAGCAATTACGTCAAAAGGACCAATAATTGTCTATAGAGATAGAACGGATACTGAAATTCGTGATATTTATATTTCAAGATTGATTGATAATAAATGGACAAAACCAAAGGCTGTTTATCATGATAATTGGGAAATTAATGGATGTCCGGTTAATGGTCCTAAAGCAGATGCTTTTAATAATACTTTGGTAGTAGCTTGGTTTACAGCTGCAAATGATCATCCAAAAGTAAACTTATCTTTTTCTGATGATAATGGTGAAAGTTTTGCCACACCAATTAGAATAGATAATGGTAAAGCAATTGGTAGAGTAGACGTGGCATTAATTGATGATAAAAATGCTATAGTAAGTTGGATGGAAACAACTAAAAAGGATACTGAAATTAGAATGATTAAAGTTAATAAAGATGGATCAAAACCTAAAATGTTTGTAGTAAGTACGATTTCAGCATCAAGAGGAAGTGGATTTCCACAATTTGAAT
>DAOVTF010000049.1 GCA_030633225.1 Flavobacteriaceae bacterium | reverse complement strand
ATATTTGGACACGGGAAATCAGCCGTATTATCGAGATATACAACAAGCTTTTTATTTGAGTAGAATCAGAAGTAAAAACAGAAGTAATTATTCCTAAAAAAGAAACAAATAAATCTACTGGAAATGAAGAAGATAAAAGCCCCATTAAAAGAATAACTTTTATTGTATTATTAATAACCGTACTATTTTTTATCTGGTACATTCTATCCGATAGGCATACCCCTTATACCGATCAAGCAAGGATTAAAGGGCTTATTACGCCTGTTACATCAAGAGTTTCTGGGAATATTACCAATATTAATGTAAAACTACACACAATTGTTAAGGCTGGTGATGTACTTTTTCAAATAGATAAAAGACCTTTTGAAATTGCTATTGCAAAAGCAGAAGCAGATATTGATAATACAACACAATCTATTGCGGCAAGTACAGCATCTGTAAAGGCTTCTGCTGGAAAATTAGGTGTGGCAAAAGCTCAACTAGACAGAGCAGATCGAAATTGGAATAGAGTTCAAAAAGTGATTCGTGAAAATGAAGGGGCATTATCTGAAGCTGACAAAGATCAATCAGAAACAGCATATTTTCAGGCAGTTGAACAGGTGGCTTCTGCTGAGGCAAGTCTAGAAAGAGATCAACAAAGATTAGGAGATTCCGGACCAGATAATCCTAAAATTAGAGTTGCAATTCAGGCTTTAGAAAAAGCTCAGTTAGATCTTGCATTTTCTACTGTTGTTGCGCCCACAGATGGTGTTATCGAAAGTTATGATATTGATGTGGGTTATTATGCATCGGTTGGTCAGCCACTAACGACCTTGATCTCAACTTCCGATGTTTGGATCCAGGCAAATATGAAAGAGAATAATCTTTCTTTGATGAATATTGATGATCACGTTGAATTTATTTTTGATATAGCCCCAGGAAAAGTATTTAAAGGAACAATACGAAGTATGGGTTATGGTGTTTCTACCGATCAAACTAATAAAGGCGGTTTGCCAGATATTTCTAGTAAGTCAGGCTGGCTTCAAGACCCGCAAAGATTTCCGGTTATTATTAATATTCAAGATGAAAAAGAACTAAAAAACATCATACGTTTAGGTGGTCAGGTGGATGTTGTTGTATATACTGGCAATAGTTTTATATTAAATACAATAGCTAAATTTAGAATTCACTTTATGTCCTGGTTGTCTTATGTCAGATAATGTTGCCAACATACCAAATGTAAAAACCAATTGGAAGACTTCAATTCCTGTATTGAGATATACAATTGGTGTTAGTTTTATTATGGCAATAACTTCATTATGGAATTATGAACTTGCATATCTTACAGCAGTATTAGGGCTGGGATATTTAGCTCCTGGTGCCAAACCACTTTCGGTACGCCAAGGTCTAATTTTTATATTTTCTTTATTGATAATGACTGGTATTGCTATAGTTTTTAGTGCAGTTTTTTTAGATTATCCCTTAGTTTTTATGCCTCTTTTGCTATTAGCATTGTTATGGTTTTATTATACTGACAGAATAATTGGAATGGTTAAAGTATTTTTATTAATCAGCCTTATCATAGTTCCTTTTGTATCTATTGATTCAACTGCTATAGGGAGTTATGTAGCGGTCAATTTAACTATTAATGCATTGATGGCTATTATACTAAGCCAAATTATTTTTTATATTTTTCCTTGGTCATTTGCTGATGAAAAATTTGCTAAAGCACAAAAGGATACAGTAAAACAATCAAAGAAAGAACGATTTAGATACGCAATGAATATTGTTATTATTTTAACTCCTGTAATTCTTTTGTTTTACATTTTTAAACTTTCGTCAAGTATTCTTATTTTAACTTTTATTGCTATTTTATCTATGAGCCCTGCATTGGCAAATCCTAAAGTTGGCATGGTATTGATTGTTGCTAATATTTTGGGAGGTGTAGTTGCAATTTTGGGATACAAGTTATTAAGTACAATACCAAATTTTGCATTTATGATATTATTAGTTCTTTTGGTTGGGTTAATATTTGGAAACCTTATATTTTCAAGTCATAAATTAGCACCTGTTTTTGCTAGTGGGTTTTCAACTTTTTTATTAATATTAGGTTCTGTTATGTCTTCAGATGTAGATGCTGGAGAAAAAGTTTGGCCCCGTGTAATTCAAATTGCAATGGCGGTAATATATGTAGTAACGGCATTTAGAACACTGAGTTATTTTGAAAAAAAGAAAAAAGTAAGAGGAGTATGATCATTAATATTAAAAGATATATTTGGTTATTTATTAGCATTACCCTTATGGGGATGTATATACAATCCTGTAAAGTGGGGGAGGATTATAAAAGACAAGATCAGGATATACCTTTAACTTATCGACATAGATTTTCTAAAGATTCCAGTATTGCTAATTTGCCTTGGTGGAAACTTTTTAAGGACTCGGTTTTAGTAAATCTCATAGATACCGCTTTGGTAAATAATAAGAATTTAAAAACTACTGTTGCCAGAATAGAAGAGTCGCAAGCGTTTCTAGATATTTCTAAAGCTGATTTTTATCCAAGTGTAAATTATGGCACAGTTGGATCTACTACGTATAATTCTTTAAGTTCTAATTTTAGCAATTCAATTGCTCCAGTTATAAATGTATCTTACAAAGTTGACCTATGGGGTCAAATCAGAACTTTAAATGATATTGCTTTACAAGACTATTTGGCTACGGAAGAAGCGTATAAAGCATTAACAATTAGCATTATTTCAACCACAGCCAATGCTTATATTTCTTTAAGAGATTTAGATAATAGATTAAATATTGCCGAGAAAACAGCTCAAAATTTTCAAGAAAATCTTGAAGTGATGCAAGCTAGGTTTAATGCAGGATTCATTAGTGAAGTAGATCTGGCTCAGGCCAAGATACAAGTTAGTGAGGCAAAAACAGCTATTGAAGTTTTTAATCGTTCAAGAAGACAAATAGAAAATGCTATAAGTATTCTTTTAGGGTCACCTCCGATGGATATTCCAAGAGGTTTGCCATTGGAAGAGCAAATTTCTCTTCCTAAAATTCCTTCAGGATTTCCATCTGACTTATTAGAAAGAAGACCAGATATTATTCAGGCAGAAAGAAACTTACATGCACAAACCTTAAGAATTGGAGTAGCAGAAACTTTAAAATATCCTTCTCTTACGCTAAGCGCAAACATGGGAGTAGAATTGATAAATCCCTCATTATTTTTTGCCGATTTAGCAGGTCAACTATTGGGTCCAATTTTTAATGGTAAAAGAATAGAAAGAGGTATTGATGTAGAAAAAGCTAGAACAGAACAATTGCTTAATACTTATCAAAATACGTTTCTTATTGCCTTACAGGAAGTGGAGGATGCAATGATTGCCACTGAAACATATCAACGAGAATACGAATTAAGAAAAGAACAAATGGAATTGGCTAAAACAGCGGCTCATCTTTCTTGGGTGAGGTATGATGGCGGGTTGACAAGCTATTTGGAAGTTCTTAATTTACAAACTTCACAATTTAATGCTGAGATAAAAGCTTCGGAAGCTTTAAAACTACAATTAATTTCTATAGTTGATCTTTATGATTCATTAGGAGGAGGTTGGTTAGAAACAAATTAGAATATTAACTAAATAAAACAAATTAAGATGAAAAATTCAATTACAAAAAAACCAATTGATACTTATATTAGAATTGTTGCCTTGTCTATTCTATTTGTAGCAAGTTATTTAATTGTAAAACCATTTATTTTAATAATAATATGGTCTGCTTTGGTTGCTGTTGCATTGTTCCCATATTATGAGAAAGTGATAAAATTATTTAAAGGAAAAAAGAAAGGTTTAATTACTTCGCTTTTTGTTATTGTTTTATTAGCATTGATAATAGTGCCAACTATAAATTTAACAAATTCTGTAGTATCATCATCTAAAGATTTTAAAGAAAATTTTGAAGCGGGAACTATTAAGGTTCCGCCGCCTAGTGAATCAGTAAAAGAATGGCCATTAATTGGTGAAAAAACATATAGCGCTTGGATGCAAGCTAGTAGTAATTTAGAAGGATTTATTAGAAAACACAAAGAACAAATAGGGAAATTATTTAGCTCAATTTTTAGCAGTTTTACAGGATTAGTAGGTACAGTTTTCCTTGCTTTATTTTCTTTGATTATTGCTGGTGTTTTTATGCTTTCGGCAGAGGGAGGTTATCAAACCAGTATTAAATTTGCCAATCGTTTGATGCCAGGAAGAGGAGAAGAATTAATAGCCATGGTTACTGATACAATTAGAAGTGTTGTAAAAGGAATTTTGGTGGTATCAATTATTCAGGCAGCTCTTGCATATCTTGGTTATATTGTAATTGGTTTACCCGGAGCACCTATATTTGCTCTTTTAGTATTAATTTTTGCTATTATGCAACTTCCACCAATTATTGCAATGATCATTCCAATTGCAATTGTTTTATCTTCTTCAGAGATTTCAACTACTGCAGCAATAATTTTTACTATTTATTCTATTATTGTTTCTATGTCAGATAGTTTTATGAAACCTTTCTTTTTAGGAAAAGGTTTACAAACACCAATGATGATCATTTTAATAGGTGCTTTAGGTGGTATGATTTCCATGGGTATGTTGGGTCTTTTTATTGGCCCTGTTATTTTAGCAATAGCTTATCAATTATACAACGCTTGGGTATCTGAAGTCGATTTATCAGAGAATTTGTAGTTGAATAAACAAAAAAAACAGGGATAATAGATTATACTAAACATCAAAAATATTATAGTAATTTATAACTCTTACATGCCGTATATTGAATCAATTTTTATTTAAATTTTCAGCAATCCATTTGGCTAAAAGCATTATAGTTTCATAAGGATTTACTTGAACTGAAGTTGGGAATAAAGAAGCATCGCTCACATAAATAGAGTTTGTGCCATAAACTTTACCATAAATATCACAAACAGATTCAGTTTTATTATTACCCATTCTTGAACCACCTTGAGGATGCGCACTAGACAAAGGAGATTTACATAAATTTAGATATTTTTCTGAGATAAATGTGTCTAATTTACCATTGTCACCTTTCAATAATGGATTTTTATTACTTGCCGGTAATAACACTTTTTCACAACCTGCAGCAAAAAATATTTTTGCAGCTTCTTTCAAGGCTTTTACAAGCGCTTTTTTTGATTGGCTACTTATAGTATAATCAACAATAGTATTGCCTTTTTTATCAATGGTTATCCTATTATTATATTCTGCCTTATCATGAGCTAATATTAAAATAGACATCATTTTATCATAATTTTTCATGATCTCTTGATGTGATTCCCCATATCCTATATTATTTTTAGCAGTAACTCCCGGAAAATAAAAAGATGTTTCTAAATAAAAGTTATCAGTTTTTGAAAAATGATCAGAGTAAACAGTTTTAGGAAACCCTCTATAATTAGAAACAACTTCAGGGTGAATGCCATTAATATTAAATGCAGGATGTAAAGTTAGATATCTGCCAATATTTTTATTTTTTAACCCCAATTTGTTAGCAGATCGTAATAAAATAGTTGGTGTATTTAAAACACCAGCAGCTAAAATTATTTTTTTTGCTTTAAACTGATATGTTCCACTATTTATTTCGTTTGACACAGTTCCTTCTGGAGCATCATTAACTATTAGGTTAACCTTATTTTCTTCTACGGAAACAACTTTTGCGTTGCAAAATATTTTTACACCACGTTTTAATACTCTTGGTATTTGAACTTCTAAAGCACCTTGTTTTGCTCCTGTTGTACAACCTAAATTACAAAAACCTTGCTGTTTACAATTCTTAGTATTTATTTTCAAACGCTTAATAGGGATTCCAAGTTTTGCTGCTCCTTTTTGAAATAATTTATTGTTTTGGTTGTCCCAGTTTTCCGGTAATTCATGTACCGAAATATC
Source organism: Flavobacteriaceae bacterium (assembly GCA_030633225.1). Classification (GTDB taxonomy): domain Bacteria; phylum Bacteroidota; class Bacteroidia; order Flavobacteriales; family Flavobacteriaceae; genus Lutimonas. The sequence goes on along the minus strand of DAOVTF010000049.1, from coordinate 3,555 downwards.
TTCTTCAATTTCATCTAATGAACTTGAAACATATTCATCTGTTAAAAAGTTTAAACCATATTTTTCTTTCCAATTGTCTATTACATTTTTTGGCGGTCTAAATGATACTCCAGTATACATAGCAGAACTGCCCCCTAAAGTATTTCCAGCAGCAACACCAAGTTGTAAATTTTTTGCTAAAACGGCTCCTCTATTAAAATAAAGAGCTGTCATATCAATTTCTCGTTGATTGAAATGTTTCTTTGTTCTATGCGGACCAGATTCTAGCATTGCAATTTTTAACTCAGGATTCTCTCTGGTCAAATAATCAGCAAAAGTTGCTCCTCCAACACCCGAACCAACCACAATAACATCAAAGACTAAATCATTTTTCATTCTAATTGAGCATTTACAGGTCCTTTATAATTTATCCTAGGCCATACACCTTCAATTCCATAATAAGAAATTAATACTAAAGATCGTAATCCAGTTAATCCTGCAACTACTTTACCTATTGGAAAATGAAAAAGTTTATCAATGAATTTTTTCCTCTTTTCAAAACTTAGATTTTCAATTGCTGTAAAATTATAAACAAAGCTTAATTTATCAATCACATTTACTAGTAACTTTATTTTTGAGGCAGAATCAGCTTCCAATCCAAGGAATAGCTGCTTGAAATTTTTGATAAACGAATATTCTAAAGATGTATTTTTATGCAGTTCAGGAACTATAACTTCTGCAAACAATAATATATTTTCCTTAAAATTTGGATCCATTTTATATTATTTTTCTAATAAATGTCTCTTAGCTGCTCTTCCAATAAATCTAACTTTTTCTTTAAAACTAAAGCGGGCTAAATTTACTTTTACCACACCTTTGGTCATCATGGTTTTTTTAGAATAATCAATAATAACATCAACAATAACAGGAATATCTTTTTCTGCTTCTTTAAAAGCTTTTTGAATCACTTCCTCAATTTCAGCATCGTTTGCCATAAGAAAATAAGTTGCACCTGTAGCATCGGCAATGCCTTTAATCTTTACATCTCCAATAATCGTAGCAACTTTTCGCTTTAGCGGAATTTTTTGAAACTGTGAAATTTGCCCTAATTCTCCATCGTGAAAAACAAAGTAAACCACACCTTTTTTATAGGTAGTTGCTGTCAAAGTTTCTAAGCTAGTCATTAAAAAACCACCGTCGCCAACTATACCTACGACTTTGCTTTTAGGATTCATAAATTTTGCTCCAATAGCTGCCGGAACACAAAAACCCATACAATTAAAATCGGTTGGAGATACAAAATGCCTTGATCGATTTACGGGTAATAATTCTGCAGCCAAATAAGTATGTTTACCATCATCAACAATAAATCGGGTGTCATCATCGGTGTATTTTGTGAGAGTTTCAAAGAAATAACCGGGAGAGACTTTATCTTCTAAAGGTTTTTCTTTCCACTCATTAAAATATTTAACCTTTTCTTCTTTAATCAATTTTGCTAAAGCCGAACTGTCTTTAGGTTTATTTTTAGTAAGATTTTCTAATTCTTCTGCTAATAGATTTAAAGCTTCTTTAGCATCGGCTTCAATGCTAATTTTAGAAGGATAATTTTTATCAAATACCTCAGGGTTAATATCAATATGGGTTAAATTTTCAGGAACTGTAACTCCAAAACTACCTGTGGCTATTTCTGAGAAACGAACTCCAACAGCAAGCATAGCATCACAATTTTTAAACGCTTTTTGGCAAGCGGGTACTGAGTTTGGACCAAACCCAAACCCTGTATGTAGTGGGTTTGATGCAGGAAATGATGCCTTACCCTGTAAAGTAGTTGCAACCGGAGCACCTAATAATTCTGATATCTTTTCTGTATATTTAGCAGCTTCTGCAGCACCCCAGCCAACATAAATTCCGGGGTTTTTCGCTTGAATAAGTAATTCGGCAGCAGCTTTAATTTTAGTTTTGTCTAAGGTTGGGTTCTTAAAACTTTTTTGATATGGTTTTAACTCTGTTACATCGCCTTTGAACATTTGATATTCCATAGGAATTTCAATAAAAACAGGTCCGGGTTCTCCTGAAGTTGCTATGTCATAAGCTTTGTAGATTGTAGAAATAATCTCTTCATGAGACCGAATTCTAAAAAAAGCCTTAGTAACTTCTTTTACTAAATTTTCTTGGTCTAATTGATGCAGTTGGTAATGGCGTCCACTATCTTGACGTGTTCCGCCTGAAAAGATCAACATCGGTATTCCATCTAAAAAAGCTTCACCAATTCCGCTCATAGCGTTAGTTGTTCCTGCTGCAGGAACAATCATTAATGTTCCAATACTACTAGATGTACATGAAACACCTAGAGCCATAAATGAAGCGCCCCCTTCATGAGTAACCAAAACTGGCTCAATTTTATCTGAGTTGTTCAATTCATCATACAATTCAATGTTGTGAACCCCAGGAATACCAAAAGTGTATTTAACTCCTATTTGTTCTAAAGCATATACAGCTAAACTTGCTCCTGTTTTTTTCATAAGCCCATCCTAAATCCTTCCCAAAGGGAAGGACTTTCTATTAAATTAATTATAAATTCTTGTTTATCTTTTGTCATTCTATTTCTCCACAATATGTTTTGCAGCTTTTTGCGCTGTAAAAATACAAGTAGCTAAAAATGTACCTTCCAAGGCTCGTTTTCCATGAGAGCCTCCACCGCCAAATCCAGCCGCTTCACCAACTGCGTACAAGTTATCAAAAACTTCTTGTTCTTCAAGATTATTTATAGATTTTAAAACTTGTGAATTTAAATTGGTTTGAATACCTCCTAAACTTTTTCGCGATAAAATAAACTCTCTTATGGCAATTAAAGGGTAATTCTTATTAGTATCAAATTTTTGAGGTTTTAAGGTCCTTTTTTTATCACCAGTATAATCCCTTGCTTTCATGATTAGTTTAATTTGCTCATCATCTTCCATGTTTTTTCCATCCTCAAAATTAGAGTCATAACTATCAATAGATTTTTGTAAAGCATCAAGTGTAATATCATTTGTACCAGTCAAAGCATTCATTTTTTTTACTAATTCTTCTTTAGAATTAGCAACAATATAATTTGGTGAATCTTTTTCTAAGGCTTTAATCAGTTGTTTATTGCCTTTTAAAACGGAAAACAAAAATGAAAATAATTTTTTATTTTTAATTCCATCATTAAACTCTGATCCTGATACACCTAACTCTTTGTAGGCAATTTTTTCATTGAGAAGTTGCCATGAATATTGCTTTTTTTGTTCACAAATTCTGGTTACCAAATAACGAGTATCATAAGAAGTTACTAACGGAACAGGCCCAATTCGTTCGCCTTTGTAATTAAGCCATAATGCCGATTTTGGAGGCACCAAACTAAGTCCGTGATTTTTTCTTTTCGGGTATGGATGAGGTATTCCTGCTGCATAATTCCACATTAAATCTAAGTTGGTAATATTTCCGCCTATTTTACTTACTTTCTCATGAATTAATCCGTCAGAAAATTGATGTGATCCATTTAAAATAACTTCAGGTGGTGATTGCCATTCTTTATGCCAATGTTTTCTCACT
>DAOVTF010000134.1 GCA_030633225.1 Flavobacteriaceae bacterium | reverse complement strand
GTTATACCCTGCCAAATACAAATATTTTATATTTTTATTTATCCAAAACTTGTATGTTAAATCACCATCTAATTCATGGCGGTCATCATCACGAATAAACCCTGTTTGGTTAACATTATCTTGAAAATTACTTCCAAAATTTGAATATCGAAGGTGGTAATGATAAATATTGTTTTCTTTTGCTAATCTAACAAACCAAGCGGAATGAGACTTGAAATCTCCTGGCGCACTTGTAATAAATTGACCAGTAATTTTCCAGGTTTCACCTAGGTTTAAAACATAATCTGCACTATAAGATCTAATATAACTTGTGTCGGTAATTTTATCGGCATAAGTAAAGCCAATAGTTGAAGATTTTAAAAAATCACGTTTTAATCTAAAGGCGTTGAACCACGATTCTGGATCATTTATTGTTTTATTCTCTTCCGTTTTTGCAAACAAAGCATTGAATTGATACTTCCCGGCTTTACCAATCATTTTCCCACCATATTTCATGTCACCAATTCGCCTTGAATAAAATGTAGAAATTCTAGTACCGAACATTTCATTTCCATCTTGAAAAAATAGTCTTTTTTCTGGAAAACGAAGCTCCCATGGAGTTAGATTAATCTGTTCCTTATCTCCTTCTACCGTTGCAAAATCAGGATTAATGGTTAAATTTGCTACAATATTTGATTTGTATTGGTACTTTATATCACCACCAACCTCACCTTTAAATTCATCATAAACTTCGGTAATATCGCTATTTTCATAGCGCCCCGTTACATAAGGAAATAAAGTTAACTTATGATTCTTTTCACTTTTGGGCTCAATACCTGTTAGTGTTCCTCCTTGCGAAATTCTAAAATCTTCACTAACAGGCTGCCACCAAGCAGTTTCTTGATTTAAACGAAGAACTCTTCCAAAATTTACACCCCAAATTTTTGAATTAGGGTTGTATTGAATACTTTTAAACGGAATCATAATTTCAACAACCCAATATTTGTTTGTAATTGAAGTTCTTGCTTCCCATTCTGTATCCCACAGAAAATCAAGATTTTTCCCATCATCTGTCACTTTTGCATCTGTAAGTGTACCAAGTGGATTTACGAAAAAAAGTTGAGCCGTACGCTTATCATTATAAGTGTCAAGTAGAATTGCAATAATATCATCACTATTATCTAGCTGATCTCTTCTTTGAATTCTTGTTGCTATCTCTTTTTTATCGTTTATAAAACATTGAAAAGAAATAAATATATTTTCCTCAAACTGGGCGACACGTACAATTGTTTTTCTGCTTGATTCTACTCCTTTTTCCGGTTCTAGTTGTGTAAAATTAATTGTTGAATCAGCTTCGAACCATTGATCTTCAAGAATTCCGTCAATTTTTATAGGACTTTCCAGTTTTTTAACTTCCAGACTTTGTTGTGAGTAAATATTTGTTACAGTAATTATCAGTAGAAAGGTAATAATTGAAAAATCTATTTTTTTCATCCGATATTATTTTCGTGACGATTTAATGTAGAGTTATAAAAACTATTTCCTCTTCAGTTTTCTTTTTTTATCTGGTTCAGAGTCTTCTTTTGTTGCCCACCAAAGCCAAACACCTAATCCAATTTGCATTGGTAGTTTTAGCTTAACCCAAAAAGGAGGTAAATAATTTGTTACTCCATTCACATCGATATTTAAAATTTGACCAAGAGACCCCAAAGAGGCCGTAATTATAATTGCAAGTAAAGGCCATTTAACCAGCCGTCTGGCTTGTTTAAAGAACATTCCAATTCCTGATAAAATTGTAATAATGCTCAGTGCCCAACTAATAGTTTCTCTATATTCAGTAAATCTATCTGGAATTAAATTATCAAAGAACATTGGGTATGCCCTATTAATAAATCCAATACCCATAAATATAATACCTAAAAATAAGTGTGACTTTCTTCTACTAATGAATCCCATGGATTTTCGAATTAAAAACAATTATACGCTAATGTACGATTTTGCATAATCATATTAAATGGATTGAATTGAATTTATTTCAATGCTAATTAACCAACTAAATATTATCAAAAAAGGCATTTGTTTTTGTCAAGCATTCATCTATCATTTCTATAGATTTATCAATAATTTTTAATTTTGTTCTAAATGAAAGTATCGCAATTCGTATTACAAATTTTTCATTGATAATAGTTGAGCTAAAAAACACCCTTCCATCTTGATGCATAAATTCTAAAAGCTTTTTGTTGAAAACATTTGGATCAATATTATTTGATGGAAACCAAAAATAACTAATCGATAGATCTGGTTCAGAACCAATTATAAATCCTTTTTTCTTTATTGCTGATCTGAAATACTTTGTCAATAATAATTTTTCATCTAAACAAGCTGTAAAAGGTTTTGTACCGTGTAATTGTAAAGGAATCCACATTCTTAATCCCCTAAAATGTTTAGTTAATTCAGGAGAAACATCAGCAGGATTTATTGGTAAATTGTGCCCAATTGCATCTTGCATATAATTTGCAGTATAGTGATGAGATTGATAAACAGCTTCTTTATCTTTTACAAGAACTGCCCCAATCCCATAAGGTAAAAATAAACCTTTATGTGGATCAACCACTAAGGAATCTGATAGTTCAATTCCCTTAAATAGATGTTTTTTAGATTCTGTTAGAATAAAAAACCCACCATATGCAGCATCAATATGATACCATAGTTTCATTTTTTGAGCTATTTTTCCAATTTCATATAGAGGGTCAACTGCCCCTGTATCTGTTGTTCCTGCTGAAGCAATTACCATAAATGGTGCTAATCCGTTTTTTGTATCTAAATCAATTTGTAGCTCAAGGTTTTTGGTATCTATTTTTGAATGATCATCAAGTTTAAGGTAATGAATAATAGTATCTTCTAATCCAATAATTCTTAAAGCTTTTTTAATGCAATGATGAACTTGCGGACTTAAATAGATAACGCTATTTTTTATTTTATCTCCTTTAATTTTATGCTTATCTCTTGCTGATGTAAGCGCTATTAAATTTGCAATAGAACCCCCTGAAGCAAGGTTTCCAATGGCAGAATCTGGATAATGAAAAATTTTCTTCATCCAGTTAATTAATTCATTTTCTAAAGTAACAGCACCCGGCGAAGCGTAAAACATACCACTGTATTCATTGGTAATGTCTGCAATAAAATCTGAAATTGCAGAAGTATAAATTCCACCTCCAGGAACATAGCCTAGATGACCTCCAGAAGAGGCAATAATTCCTTTCTCAACCACTTCTTCCTTATAGATATCAATTATTTGCTCAATTGATATTTTGTCTCCCGTAATTTTGAATCTGTCAGATTCTTGTATCGAATTATTAAAAGTTTTTTTACTATCTAATGTGTTTAAAAATTCATTTGAATAATTACGAATCTTATCTAAATATTGATTGCGTTGTTCTTGTGAAGGTTCTAATTCATTGGAAATATTTTCCAACTGTAAAATATTTTCAATTAATTTCTTCATTTTTGTCTAAATTGTCAATGTTTTTAATAAATTTTGCTGGATTTCCAGCAAATACAACATTATCGGGCACATTTTTTGTTACTACTGTTCCTGCACCAATAACAGCTCCGTTTCCAATAGTAACCCCAGGACATATAATTGCTCCACCACCAATCCAAACATCATTACCTATATTTACTGGTTTTGCAAATTCTAGCCAAGAAGATCTTGTTTTTGCATCTATTGGATGCGTAGCAGTATAAATTTGAACATTTGGGCCAATCATAATATTGTTACCTATTTTTACTTCCATGACATCCAATATGCAACAATTAAAATTCATAAATACATTCTTTCCAACTTTTATATTATAGCCATAATCACAATAAAATGGAGGTTCGATCCATAGTCCTTTTACTGATTGTCCTAACAGTTTTGCAAATAATTTATTTTGCTCTTTCTTTTGATCACCATCCATTGAATTTATTTTTTGAAAAATGGTTCTCGCTATATGCCTTTCAGTATTTAACTCTTTGTCATTTGGATTATACATTTGACCAGATAGCATTTTTTCTTTTTCTGTCATTATTATGAGTTTAAGATATTTTAGTGTTAATCAGGTTATTTATTTTAATAATTAATTGAATTATCACATACTGTAAACTTATAAAGATTTAGGTATTTATCCTAAGTATTATTTATGCATAGTTATTTGTTTTGTTATTTGAATTTCAGAATTGAATTAAAACATGAGTAAATGCCATTCGTTATTGCTAATTATAATAAAAAAGTAATATATAGTTATAAATAGTAATTAAAAATGAATATAATGTTTACAAATATTAATATTAGTTTCATATTTGCATTATAATTAAAACAATAAAGAATAAATTAGTTAAAATATAAATTATGTGCGGGATTGTTTGTGCGTTTGAATTAAAGGAAAAATCAGAAGTATTAAGACCTCAATTATTAGAGATGTCTAAAAAAATACGTCATCGTGGTCCGGATTGGAGTGGAATTTACAGTGATGAAAAAGCAATTTTGACTCATGAGAGATTGGCAATTGTTGATCCAGCTTCGGGTAAACAACCACTTTATAGTGAAGATAAAAAACTAATATTAGCTGCCAATGGCGAGATTTATAACCATCAAGAATTGCGTAAACAATTTGAAGGGAAGTATAATTTTCAAACCGAGTCGGATTGTGAAGTGATTTTAGCATTGTACCAAGAGAAAGGAGTTGATTTTATTGATGAAATGAATGGTATTTTTGGTTTTGCAATTTATGATGTTGAAAAAGATGAATATTTTGTCGCACGAGACCATATGGGAATAATTCCTTTATATATTGGTTGGGATGCTAATGGTACTTTTTATGTAGCTTCTGAGTTAAAAGCTTTAGAAGGAGTTTGTACCAAAATTGAGTTATTTCCTCCAGGTCATTATTTAACAAGCAATGATGGTAAACTTACCAAATGGTATGTTCGTGATTGGACAGACTATGATGCAGTTAAAGAAAACCAAACAAGTATTGATGAATTACATAATGCCTTAGAGGCGGCAGTTCATCGTCAGTTAATGAGCGATGTGCCATATGGTGTATTACTTTCTGGTGGTTTAGATTCGTCAGTTACTTCCGCAATAGCGAAAAAATACGCAGAGAAAAGAGTAGAATCTGGTGATACACAAGATGCTTGGTGGCCACAATTACACTCGTTTTCGGTAGGATTAGATGGCTCACCTGATTTAGCTGCGGCGCAATTGGTTGCAGATCATATTGGAACAATTCATCATGAAATAAAATTTACAATTCAAGAAGGTTTAGATGCTATTAAAGATGTAATATATAACTTAGAAACTTATGATATCACAACCATACGCGCCTCTACACCAATGTATTTAATGGCGAGAGTAATAAAATCTATGGGTGTAAAAATGGTACTTTCGGGTGAAGGAGCGGATGAACTATTTGGAGGGTATTTATATTTTCATAAAGCACCAGATGCAGAAGAGTTTCACAAAGAAACTGTTCGTAAATTAGAAAAATTACATATGTACGATTGTTTAAGAGCAAACAAATCTTTAGCCTCTTGGGGAATTGAAGGTCGCGTACCCTTTTTAGATAAAGAATTTATAGATGTTGCTATGCGTATCAACCCAAAAGATAAAATGATAAACGGTGAACGAATGGAAAAATGGGTTATTCGAAAAGCTTTTGAAAGTTATTTACCCGAAAGTGTTGCATGGAGGCAAAAAGAACAATTTTCTGATGGAGTAGGGTATAGTTGGATTGATACTTTAAAAGAAGTTGTAGATAAAGAAGTTAGCAATGAGCAATTGGCTAATGCCAAATATAAATTTCCTATTCAAACACCAACAAGTAAAGAAGAGTTCTATTATAGATCTATTTTTGCAGAGCATTTCCCATCAGATACTGCCGCACTTTGTGTGCCTCAAGAGGCATCGGTTGCATGTAGTACAAAAATTGCATTAGAATGGGATGAGAGTTTTAAAAATATGAACGACCCTTCAGGCAGGGCAGTGGCTAGTGTTCATGATGATGCTTATAAATAAAAGATTATAAGCTAGTTAAGTTAGTGAAAGTTTTAACCTAGCTTATTGTATATGGTTATGGTGTTGATGGATTAAGCAGTTATTTGGCTACAAGTTTAATCGAAAGAATTCCCCGATGCTTGCGTCGGGT
>DAOVTF010000234.1 GCA_030633225.1 Flavobacteriaceae bacterium | reverse complement strand
ATGTATTTGATGAATTTCTTTGGAAAGAAATTTGGCATTTCATCAAATTTTGAAACCGTTTGCGCCATGGGAGGTGCAGGTAAATTAGTTGATTTCTTTAAATTTGATTGGAGAAATCACAAATGGCATATAGCATTTGTTATAGGCTTGATTATAGGAGGATTTATTAGCAATCAATGGTTTACACCAATTGATACAATAGCGCTTAACCCTCAAACCGTTCAAGATCTAGAAGAAATAGGAATCGCAAATGCGGGATCAACTTTTCTTCCAATTGAAATTTACAGTATAAATGCCATGCTTACTTTAAAAGGATTTTTGATATTAATTAGTGCTGGAATATTAGTTGGATTTGGAGCGCGTTATGCAGGTGGATGTACATCTGGACATGGAATAGTTGGATTAAGTAAGTTCTCTAAAGAATCTTTTATAGCTGTTGGTGGTTTTTTTATTGGTGGATTAATTATGACTTGGTTAATTTTACCTCATCTTTTTTAAGAAAGATATGAAATATATTAAATTTTTATTAATAGGAGTACTGTTTGGAATAACTCTAAGCAAAGCTGAAGTTATTTCATGGTTCAGAATTTATGAAATGTTCAAATTCCAGTCCTTTCATATGTACGGTGTTATTGGATCTGCTGTTGTAATTGGTATGGTTTTAATGTATTTGTACAAAAAAGAAACCCTTAAATCTAATAAAGGTGAAGTTATTAAAATAGCTCCTAAGAAAAAAGGTGTTTCAAGAAACTTAATTGGTGGGATAATCTTTGGACTTGGCTGGGCTTTAGGTGGAGTTTGTCCCGGGCCAATGTATGTTTTGATGGGTCAAGGTGTTGTTGCAATTTTAGTAGTTCTTTTTGGTGCGCATTTAGGAACCTTCCTATATCATGCAGTGAAACATAAATTGCCGCATTAAGTAACATAAATCATATATTCCATATATTTTTATTTTGTAAATTTGCCAACTTATTCAGATTGAGATAAAATGAAGAAGCTAACTGATAAATTTGGAAGACAAATTACTTATTTACGTCTAGCAGTTACAGATAGGTGTAATTTACGCTGTCAGTATTGTATGCCGGCACAAGGTATTGATATTGTTGATAGACACGATTTGCTTTCCTATAAAGAAATGTATCGGATAACCAGAGTTCTAAGTGAACTTGGTGTAAATAAGGTCAGACTTACCGGTGGTGAGCCTTTTGTAAGAAAAGATTTTATCAATTTCTTAGAGTCGCTTTCTTTTAATAATCAACTTGATCAAATCAATATAACTACAAACGGAGCATTGATATCTAATCATATTTCTAAATTAGAAGAACTTGGAATCGGTACTATTAATTTAAGTTTAGATACACTTAAAAAGGAAAAATTCCTAAAAATAACTCGGCGTGATTTGTTTGATAAAACAATGAAAACCTTTGAAAAATTAATAGCAAGTAAACTTGAACTGAAACTTAATATAGTAATACAACCCAAAGTTAATACCGATGAAATATTAGATTTTATTGAATTGACAAAAGATAAAGATATTGCTGTTAGGTTTATTGAAGAAATGCCGTTTAACGGAAAGGGATTACGTAAAACCGATGAAGTATGGAATTTGAATAGAATTTATTCTGAAATAGAAAAAATTTATAAGAATATAACCCCTATAAAAGATAAAAAATCTTCAACTTCTAAAAATTTTAGAATCAATAATTACAAAGGAACTTTTGGAATAATTCCAGCTTTTACACGAACAATTTGTAACGATTGTAATAGGATTAGAATTACTGCAACCGGAATGTTTAAAAATTGTTTATTCGATGATGGTGTTTTTAATTTAAGAGATTTTATTAGAAAAGGAGCAAGTGATGATGAACTAAAACAATTATTTATTGATACCGTTAATCAAAAACCTAAAAATGGTTTTGTAGCTGAAGCCAATCGTAAGAATAAAACTATTTCTGAAAGCATGTCAACTATAGGAGGTTAAAACCTATTGACCTTTCTAGATTTCCCAAAAGAGAAAAATATGGACAATTATAAATTTTGAATTTTATAAAAAATGATCTCATCTGAAAAAGCATTACAAATAATTTTAAATCAAACAGAAGATTTTGGGGTTGAAAAAGTTGACTTTAAAGATTCAATTGGTAGGGTACTAAAAGAAGATATTGTAGCCGATAGAGACTTTCCTCCATTTAATCGAGCAAGTATGGATGGTATTGGAATAGCCGTTGATGCTTTTAACAAAGGAATCAGAGAGTTCAAAATTGAAGGGATTCAAGCAGCAGGAAGTCCGCAACTTACATTAAAAGATTCTAATAATTGTATTGAAGTGATGACAGGCGCAATGGCTCCTATTAATACTGAAGCAGTAATTCCTTATGAGTTAGTAACTATAAAAGACGGAATAGCTGTAGTTTCTACAAATGACATTAACTATTTTCAAAATATTCATAGAAAAGGACTCGATAGAAAAAAGAATGATGTTTTAATTAATACTAATACCATTATTTCTCCAGCTGAAATAGGTGTTCTAGCTACCGTTGGGAAAACCAATGTAAAAGTTGCAAAATTGCCAAAAATAATGGTGATTTCTACTGGTGATGAATTGGTTGAAGTTAATCAAACACCCGAGATTTACCAAATAAGAAGGTCTAATGTTCATACCTTGATTTCTCTTCTTGAGAAAATAAAAATTAAGGCAGATACCATTCATATATCAGATGATAAACCTTTACTAAAACAAAAAATTGCTGATATTTTAAGCAACTATGATGTTTTACTTTTTAGCGGAGCTGTGAGCAAAGGTAAGTTTGATTTTTTACCTGAAGTACTAGAAGAACTTCAAGTAACAAAACTTTTTCATAAAGTGAGACAGCGTCCGGGAAAACCATTCTGGTTTGGGCGCACTGCGCCATTAAGTACAAGTGAACAAGATAAAAATAAATCAAGAAGTACAGTTTTTGCTTTTCCAGGTAATCCCGTATCTACTTTTGTAAGTTGTATGAAATACTTTTACCCATGGTATCAAAAATCTATGGGAATTGATTTTAAAACTAAAAGCTTTGCAATTTTAGCAAAGAACTTTTCATTCAAACCCGATCTAACCTACTTTTTACAAGTAAAATTAGAGAATAAAAACGGTCAACTTCTTGCACATCCAATAGCTGGACATGGCTCAGGTGATCTTGCAAATTTAATTGATAATGATGCTTTTATTGAATTACCAACAGGTAAAGATATTTTTAATAAAGGTGAGGTTTTTCCATTATTAGGTTATCGTTAATTTTTATAAAAAAAATTTGGTTTACAAAATACTTGGTTTTAGGATGTTTTACCTGCTAAGATTATCACAAACTCTCCTTTTGGTACTTTATTTTCAAAATGAATCAATACTTCTTTAACTGTTCCTCGAATTGTTTCTTCATATAATTTAGTGAGTTCACGAGAAACAGAAATTTGTCTTTCTTCGCCAAAATATTCAGAAAATTGAGTTAAAGTCTTAATCAATTTGTGCGGTGATTCATAAAAAATCATGGTTCTAGTCTCCTCAGCCAAAAATTTTAAACGAGTTTGTCTTCCTTTTTTTACTGGTAAAAATCCTTCAAAAACAAACTTATCATTTGGTAATCCAGAATTTACCAATGCAGGTACAAAAGCAGTTGCTCCAGGTAAACATTCAATTTCAATATTATTTTTAATACAAGCTCTTGTCAATAAAAACCCTGGATCGGAAATAGCTGGAGTTCCAGCATCTGAAATTAATGCTATAGTTTCACCACTTATTAATCTCTCTACTACTCTATCAACCATTTTATGCTCGTTATGCATATGGTGACTTTTCATTGGAGTACTTATATCAAAATGCTTTAATAGTTTCCCTGAAGTTCTAGT
>DAOVTF010000079.1 GCA_030633225.1 Flavobacteriaceae bacterium | reverse complement strand
CTGAATTAGAAATTCTATTAATTAAAGCTTCTTGAATTGGTTTTGCAATTTCAAATTCCATATCTGCCACCCACATAGGAATAACATCGGCAGTTCCAAATAATGATTCTAAAGTATTTGGGTTCGTTTTAGTTAATGGAAGTGATTTAAATTTCTTATCAATTTTCATAGAATAGATATGAATAGTTTTTCAATATGTTTACTTTATAAAAGTACAATATTATTTTCAACACTTTGAAAGTTTTACATCTTGGATTACGAATTCAAACTATTAAAAACAATTTCATTATAACAGCATATAGCAGTTTCAAAACAACTTGTTTCCTCTGCTTCAACGGTAATACCACAAACATCATTTGCCTTACACTTTGTTGCTTCAGAGAACAGGCTTACAATTAATTTGTCCTCATCAATTTGAATATCTTCAATTGGCATTACTGAAGTTGGGAAATTTTCATTGCCATATTCAATTTTTAATTCGGTATCAAGCAACAATGATTTTATTCCATCAACTTTTTTTAAAATAGAAAGAATTTTATCGGTTTTCATAAATTCCATTTTACCAATTTCATTTGGACTTTCCCAGATTTGAAAATGAGTTTCTTCCCAATAATTAGTTTTACCACCACAATCTGTTGTGTCAAATTTTACATTTTTAACTTCTGTCAGGTGATAATTAGCTCCTGCAAATTTACCTGGGGCATATTCAAATAATAATTCTATGTTTGGGTTACTTTCTAATGTTTTGATAAATGTATTGAGTTTCATAATTTATGTTTTTATTTTTAGGTTAATTTCTATTGTTAATTCGTTCTATTGTATTTTTAAACACCAACTACCTTACTCCTTCTCTCCATTAAGATAGTATCTTGCCATTTCCCTCTATTTTTACTTATTCTTTCCCGATAACCAACTTGTCTAAAACCAAACTTTTCATGAATTTTAATACTTGAAATATTCTCAGGGAAAACCACCGCTTGTAATGTCCAAATGTTTAATCTCTCACTTTCTAAAATAATTTTTTCCATTAAATGAGAACCTATATTTTTACTTTTATCTAAGTTGGCAATATAAATACTCACTTCAGCAACTCCCCTATAAGCTTTCCTACTAGAAACTGGTGAAAGTGCTACCCAACCTATGATTTCATCTTGCAAAAAAGCCACATACCTACAGTCTTTTAAATGATGACTATTCCAATATTCCCAATTTGGTATTTCCAACTCTAAAGAAGCTAATCCAGTATCTATCCCTTCTTTAAATATTTTAGAAACCTCATCCCAATGCTCTGGCAACATTTCGGTTATTACAATTTCAGGTTGCATAATTCTAACAGCATTTAATTTTTCTAAAATCTTCTTTAAAGAGGGTTTGAAACTCTTTTTGTGCTTTTTTCCAATTTTCTTGGTGAATACAGTATTTTACTTTAGGAGGATTTACTTCTCCCTCAATTAATCCAGCTTCTTTCAGTTCCTTTAAATGTTGTGATATAGTAGATTGTGCTAGGGGTAAAACTTCCAACAAGTCACCAGTAAAGCAACAACTTTGATTACTTAAATGCTTTAAAATAATAATACGTGCGGGGTGACTTAGGGCCTTAGCGAACTTAGCTAGATCTATAGTTTCTTGAGAATAATCAAATGTTTGACTTGATCTTTTCATAAATATATTAATTGTTCATCGCAAATATACGATTAATAAATATAATCTAAAAATCAAAAACAGTAAGTTTTATAAATAGGATGCTATTTTTAAGGATTTAATATTAATTTTGTTGAGGTTTTATTAGGGTAGTCTCATCTGAAATTGAAATTAAATGAACTCAAATTTATCCAAAATAAAAATTGCAATTCAATCATTGATTGAAATAAATAGTAAAGAATGGGAATACTATTCTGCCATGTTTAACACAAGGCAATACAAAAAGAAAGAAGTTTTGCTACAATCTGGTAAAATTTGTGATAATATATTTTTTATAGACAAAGGCTTGCTAAGGATTTTCTTTATGGATAAAGATGGTAATGAATCCACATTTTATTTTTCTCAGGAAAATGATTTTGCAGTAGATTATGAAAGTTTTTTAAATCGTACACCATCCAATTATACAATTGAAGCAATGGAAGATACGCAAGTAGTTCTCATGTCGTATAAAATGGTTGTAGATGGTTATAAAAAATTGAGATCTGGAGAAAAATTAGGAAGATTACTTTCTGAAAAATATTTTATCATTTTTAGCCGAAAGATTCAAAATATTTACACAAAAACTCCTTATGAAAGGTATGAATTAATGAATGCTCAATTTCCAAATATTCGTCAGCGAGTACCCCAACACTATATTGCTTCCTATCTAAACATCTCTTCCGTTCATTTAAGTAGATTGATCAATAAAAAGAATTAAAACTGATAACATTTGTTATTGCTGACATTTTCTTATAACCATAATTTTGCCGTTAAAATAGGTAATTATGGAGATTTATTTTGATAAGAAATTTGAACTACGATATTTTGAAATGAATAAATTTGGTGAAGCTTCGCCAACAACAATTTTAACATTACTTGAAGAAACCGCAGCAGATCATTGCTATTTCATAGATTATGGTTTGTATGATCTTATTAACCAAAATATTGGGTGGGTTCTGGTTTCCGGAGTTATGAACATGGAACGTTATCCTTCCTATAAAGAAAAAATTACCATAAGAACATGGTTATCATCTTATTCAACAGTTAGAGGAATTAGAGAAAATATTATTTATGATCAGCATGATAACATCATTGGAACTGCAAAAGGTTTATGGATCTTCTTTGATATTAAACGAAGAAGACCTGTTAGAATTTTTGATGAAATAAAAAAAAGCTGGTCATCAAATAACGAAGAATGTGTAAACTATGATGTTGTTAAAAAGATAGATGCAATTGATAAGGCTAAGTATTCTAAGGATTTTATTGTCAATCAATTTGATGTGGATATGAATGAACATGTTAGCAATCTTAAATATTTACAATGGTCGTTAGAATCAGTTCCGAATAAGATTATTGATAATTATTATTTACATTCTTTAGAGGGTCGTTTTACAGGAGAAGCTCATTATGGAGATTCCATAAGGTCAATGACAGAGAGTGATATGAATAAAAATTCTTTTGTTCATACGATCAAAACACAAAATAAGGATCAGATTTGTGTTACGGCAAAAACAATTTGGAAAAAGAGATTGAATTAACTAATTATTGACAGCAAAAACCGTTTCCGTCTGAACAATCTTCTTGAACTTGGTGGCAAAGAACGGTTCCGTATGAACAAAACACACAACAATCTCCTTTTTTAGGTTTTAACGATGTATTACAATTTTCACATTTGTAAAAAATTTGACAAGCCTCAATTGGCATGACTTCCTCTTTTTTAAAACCACAATTTGGACAAGATATTATAGATTTTAATTGGACATTCAAACTAAATGTTTTCTTCAATATAGTCAATTACTTTTTGCATTAAATGAACCCTATCTTTCCCCCTAATATTATGAGGATATCCGGGATAGGTGAAAAAATCTATTTGAACACCCTTGTCTACGCTGGATTTTAGTAATTTCATAGAGTGTTGGGGTACCACAACATCGTCAATTTGTCCGTGAATAATTAATAATTCTCCCTTAAGGTTTTCGACATAATTGCTAACATCTGATTTTTTATAACCTTCTGGATTTTGCTGAGGAGAATCCATATAACGCTCTCCATACATAATTTCATAATAACTCCAATCAATTACTGGACCTCCTGCAACACCAACTTTAAAAATTCCAGGCTGACGCAACATCATACTTGTGGTCATAAAACCTCCAAAACTCCATCCGTGAATTGCCATTTTATCCACATCTACAAAAGATTGTGATTTTAAATAATCAACACCAACCAATTGATCTTCCATTTCTATATCACCTAAATTACGATGCGTAGCTTGCTCAAATTCTGAGCTTCTATTATGACTTCCTCTATTGTCTAATGTAAATATAATATATCCTTTTTCTGCCAAATAATACATCCACATTGGTGCTGATCCCAACCAAGAATCCCTAACCATTTGTGCATGAGACCCTCCATAAACATATACCACAACCGGATATTTTTTGTTCTTATCAAAATTTGATGGTTTTATCATTCGAGCGTTTAACACAAATCCTTCTTTGTTTTTAAGCTTAATTAACTCTGGTTTAGAATAAGCATACGCTTTTAGAGGGTCAATTGCTTTCGATAATTCTTTTTTAACTTTAGATTTTTGATCGATTATTGTGATTTTCTTTGGTGTATCAATATTAGAAAAAGTATCAATTAATAAACCACTTTGATTTAACGAAACTGTATGTGTCCCATTACTTTTTGTGATTTTTTCTTGTTTTCCTTTAAGGGTTGTCCTAAATATTTGTCTTTCTAAAGCATCGTTTGTAGCTGCCTGAAAATAAATATTATTCTCATTATCAAAGCCAGCAAAACTAGTTATATCCCAATTTCCTTCACTTACTTTTTTGATTAATTTACCTTTTGTATTGTATAAATAAAGTTGCTTATAATTATCTCTTGAGCTAAACCATAAAAACTGATCTTCATGATCTGGTACAAATATTAAACCTTGCTCCGGCTCAACATACTCAGCATCTTTTTCTTCAAATAACGTCTTTACTAATACGCCAGTTTCAGCATTGTATTGATTCATTTTAAGATGATTTTGATCTCTATTCAAAACACCTATAAAAACACTTTTTTCATCTGGACTCCATGTGACTGATGTTAAATACTGATCTTTAGGTTCACCTATTTTTAAATATATTGTCCTTTTATTTTTCAAATCATAAACTCCCAAAGTAACATGATGACTTTTCATCCCAGCCATCGGGTATTTTATATTCTTTATTTCTGCAGGACGAGCATTCATATTTAAAAGCGGATAGTCTGTAACCATGGTTTCATCTTTCCTGTAAAAGGCTAATTTATTTCCTTTTGGCGACCAAAATGTACCTTTTGTGATTCCAAATTCAAATCTATGGACCGCTTGACCAAAAACAATTTCTTTGTTAGTTTCATTACTTAATTGATCTACATTACCGTTTATTCCTTTAATAAATAAATTGTTGTCAACCGTATAAGCAAGATTCAATGTAGATTTATTCAAATCATTATTCATTGCTTTTTTATCAAAAGAAAAAGATTGTAAATTTTTATTTTGAAGGTTGTACTTATAATAATTATTCCCTTTACGAAAATAAAACTCGTTTTTATTAAGCCAGGTTATATTTGGAAATTTAGTCAGTTCTTTCTCTAATCCATCTAGTTTGTTAAGTGAATCAAGCGATAGTATTTCTGTTAATTTATTACTTGAAGCTGATGAACTTACTAACTTATTACCTTCAATCATACAATAAGTATCTGTTTCAGGGATCCACTGTAAGCCAGATAATTTTGAAGGTGCCAATTCACTTCTTGATCCCAAAATAGATTCACTTAATGTTAGTTCTTTTTGTTGACCAAAAACTGAAAATATAGTTGTAATTAAAACGATAAAGAATATTGTAAACTTATACATATCTCACTTATTTTTAAGGATTATATTTATTTCTACAAAAGTACGTTCAATTATGTTTTTTTTTGATTTTTACAAATACTTTTTACAAAAAAATATTCATTCCCATAAGGAAATGAATATCTTAAAACAGTTTAGAAAATTAATCTGTGTTCTTAGCCCAATAATTAGTTTTTAATATCTTATTCAGCTACTTCGCCTCTATGGGGTTTTAAAGCATCTCTATAAATAATCATATCTTTTTCATCTACAGTTATAAAAGCTAAAGAATACATTTCTGAAATTATATTGGTAGAAATTTCATGAAAATGAAGCTTTTCTTTAACTGCAAATTCTTCTAAATGGATACAGTGGTGTTTGGCAATCTCAAAAGCTTCTGGTCCACGAAAATCCCAAATCAATTTAATTTTTCTGTTCAATTTGTTTTTTTGACAAAGATATTCTTTTCCAACAGGAAAAGAATATCTTTAAATTGAATGAGGAATTATTTAATCTTTTTGCATCCAGGTTAGAATTATTATCCCTAATCTAGCAATTAAGAAAATACACAATCCAAATGCAGGAGCTAAAAAACTGACTTTTAATCCACCTGCCATTACTGAGGGTGAAATGTCTGTAGCAAGTTCTATTGCATCAAAAGCACTTATCAAACCTATAATTTGCCCAAGAAAACCCCAAACAACAGCAAATAATCCTATAGAACCTATAAGGCTCATTGTTTTGTCAATATTTCCTTTTTTAAGAAATCCTTTAACAATAAGGATTATTAATAAAATTAATATTATAAACAGTGGATACATAAAAACTGGTCCGCCAGTATTTAAAAGTGAAAAAAACATAATATTTAGATTTAAAGTTAAACTTAAACAAATGTAAAAAAAAGCAAAGCTCATTTAATTTATTTGCGGTGGTTGAATAAAAACCTCCGACAGATAACATATTTAACCAATAAAGTGTAATTATCATTTCTTAAATTGCATTAATGTGACATAAACTGGTATTTCATCTATAAAAAAATAATTTTTGAAATATTTTGCGCATCTTGCAATGATGAATTTAAGCCAAATCAATAATTCAAAATTTATACTCTTACATTTATTGTTTTGGATTGGTGTTTGGTTTTTCTTTGTTTACTTTTTTAGCTATAATTCAAATAATACAGATTATATAACCTGGTTTTCTAGTTTTTTATTACCAATAACTATGATTACCACCTATTTTGTAGTTTACTATTTGATTCCTAAATATTTACTTACAAAAAAATATAAATATTTTGCTTTATACAGTGCTTATACTTTAGTCTTTTCAACCTATTTAATTATAATAGCAATTTTTGGAAGTTTATTATTTCTTTCGAATATGGAAATAAAAAATATGCCTCCTATGAGTCGAAATTATGTTTTTGTTTTAATATTGGTTTACTTGGTAGTTTTTATAGTGAGTTTTATAAGTTTATTGAGTCATAATTTTAAAACCCAAACCGAGAACAAAGAACTTCAAAATAAAATATTGGAAACACAATTACAGATTAAAAGTCAAGAATTGAACTATTTAAAAAAGCAAATCCATCCTCATTTTTTGTTCAATACTTTGAATACTATTTATGGATTTGCCTTGAAACAATCAAAAGACACACCTGAAATCATCTTAAAACTTTCCAATCTATTGGACTATATATTATATCAGGTAGATAAACCTAAAGTAAGTTTAAAAGAAGAGGTTTTACATATTAAAGAATATATCGACCTTGAAAAAATACGATTTCAGGATACTTTAAAGGTGTCTTTTATCTCAAGTGAAATAGATTCTAACGTACAAATAGCGCCCATGTTATTAATACCGTTTGTTGAAAATGCATTTAAACATGGTGATTTAATTAATGGGTTTTTAAAAATCGTTATTGAAATACAATTAAATGGCGATGCATTACAATTCCAAATAAAAAACACTTCTCTAAATGATGTTTCATCAAGTAAGGAAGGAATTGGGCTGGTAAACATTAAAAAAAGATTAAATTTATTGTATAAAAACAACCATCAATTGCAAATTAAAAATAGTGATAATCATTTTCAAGTAAATCTCATCGTTAACAAACTAAACAATAAATAAATGTCCAAAATCATAAATTGTATCATTGTTGATGATGAACCAATTGCACGTGAAATTTTAGAAAATCATTTAAAAAAAATAGATGCTTTTAAAGTAATTGCCACCTGTAAAAATGCAATTGAAGCTTTTAATGTTATCAACGCTAATAAAATAGATGTCATTTTTTTAGATATCAATATGCCTGAAATATCTGGACTTTCCTTTGCTAAATCAATAAACAAGGAAATTAAAATAATTTTTACG
>DAOVTF010000190.1 GCA_030633225.1 Flavobacteriaceae bacterium | reverse complement strand
GATTGGAAGGTTATAATAAAGCTCTAAACGACAAAAAGATACCTTTTAACGAAAATTTGCTAATTAAAGTCAATGAAAAAGAAGATATTGAAAACCAAATTAACAAATTATTTGCTCACGAATCTCCTCCAGATGGAATTTTTGCTGTAAATGAAATCTATGCTGCTATTGCAATGAAAATTGCTAATAAAAAAGGCTTCAAAGTACCAGATGATGTCGCTGTAATTGGATTTACTGATGGCTTAATTTCTCAATTCTCATCACCTTCTTTATCTACTGTAGCGCAACATGGAAATCATATGGGTCAAAAAGCAATAGAACTTTTATTAGATGAAATCGAGTTTCAAGGAACTAATTATAAATACAGAACCGAGGTCATTGAAACAGATATAATTATAAGAGAATCAACAAAAAAAATTGCAAAAAAAAATATTTAATTAATTTTTTTATATATTTGTACCGACCAATTTGGTCATTTCACACTTGCCTTTTTATATATTTCACACTATTAAGTAAGAAATTTATCTTACTTAAATCAATATTTTATTTATTGTAATTAGTACTAAATTGTAATCACAACATCATTATTTGTGTTTCATTTCTTGCTAATTTCTAAAATATTTTAATGTGAAGAAAAAAAATCTTAATTTTTGGGAAATATGGAACTTAAGTTTTGGGTTTCTGGGAATTCAAATGGGTTTTGCATTACAAAATGCAAATGCCAGTAGAATTTTACAAATTTTTGGTGCAGATGTACACGAATTATCATGGTTTTGGATTGTTGCTCCGTTAACCGGACTAATAGTTCAACCAATTGTTGGACATTACAGTGATAGAACTTGGACCAAATTAGGCAGAAGACGTCCTTATTTTTTAACAGGAGCAATATTGGCTTCCCTTGGTTTAATTTTTATGCCAAATGCCGATATGTTTACTGCGTTTATGCCTGCTCTTTGGGTTGGTGCAGGGACGCTAATGATAATGGATGCATCATTTAACATTGCTATGGAACCTTTTAGAGCCTTGGTAGCTGATGTTTTACCAAGTGATCAAAGAACTTTAGGTTTTAGTGTTCAAACTATTTTAATTGGAATTGGAGCAGTTTTTGGTTCATGGTTACCATACGTACTTACCAATTGGTTTGGAATTGCTAATACAGCAGAACCGGGAACAGTACCATTAAGCTTAATGCTTTCTTTTATAATTGGTGCAATTGTTTTAATAGTTAGTATTCTTATTACAGTTTTTACAACTAAAGAATACTCTCCAGAGGAAATGGATTTAATAAATGGTTTTGAAGAGAAAGAAGAAACTGAAGAAGAAGCCAGTTTGATGAACATCTTTACCGATTTTAAAAATATGCCTTTAACAATGCGTCAATTGAGTTGGGTACAGTTTTTTTCATGGTTTGGATTATTTGGAATGTGGGTTTTTACAACCCCTGCAATTGCACATCATGTTTACGGTTTGTCTTTAGATGATGCACATAGTAGCACTTATCAAAATGCAGGAGATTGGGTAGGAATTTTATTTGGTGTTTACAATGCTGTTTCGGCAGTTTATGCATTTTTCTTACCTGCAATAGCAAAAAAAGTGGGACGTAAAAAAACACATGCTTTTTCATTAATTATTGGGGGTATAGGATTGATATCTATGTATTTTGCTCCTAATGAGAACTGGTTGATATTATCCATGTTAGGAATTGGAATTGCCTGGGCTAGTATTTTAGCTATGCCTTATGCCATTCTTGCAGGATCAATTCCGCCAAGAAAAATGGGAGTTTATATGGGTATCTTCAATTTCTTTATTGTAATTCCTCAAATCATAAATGCCCTTATTGGAGGTCCAATGGTTAAGTATCTCTACGGTGGGAACCCTATTTATGCATTGGTAGTTAGTGGAGTTTCTTTTTTAATAGCCGCTGCATTAGTATCAAAAGTTGATGATGTAGATGATACCGTAGCGCCAATAAAATAATTATAGATGAACGACAAAGTATTCATATTTGATTTAGATGGGGTCATTGTTGACACAGCAAAGTATCATTATTTAGCATGGAGAAATCTTGCCAATGAATTGGGCTTTGAATTTACAGAAGAGCAAAACGAACAATTAAAGGGGGTAAGCAGAGTAAGATCATTAGAAATTTTATTATCTATTGGTAAAATAGAATTATCTGAACCTAAAAAACAAGAGCTTCTCAAAGAAAAGAATGAAGAATATTTAGAGTATGTAGATAAAATGACTAGCGATGAGATATTGCCGGGAATCACTAATCTTTTAAATTTTTTAGAAGAAAGTAACATAAAGTTTGCCTTAGGGTCAGCTAGTAAGAATGCGCCCTTAATATTAAAAAAAGTGGGCTTATTTGAAAAATTTACAGCAATTGTAGATGGTAATGACGTGAGTAAAGCAAAACCAGATCCTGAAGTTTTTATTATAGCAGCTAAAAAACTAAATAAAAAATCTCAAGAATGTATAGTAATTGAAGATGCTTTGGCTGGAATTCAGGCTGCAAATACTGCCGGAATGACTAGTGTTGCAATTGGTGATGAAAAAATATTACATGAAGCTGATTTTATTTTGGCTGACACAAACAAATTAACAATTGATTTTGTAAAAAAATTGATTGAATAAATCTCTGCTTAAAGCAGATAGTATTTCCGCAATAGCGGAACTAAATAGTAAAATTATGAATCAAAATTATATAATCCCTAACGAATGGTCAATTATTGAAAAGGGGTTTCATAAAGAAAATATAACCGCTTCCGAAAGTATTTTTAGTATCGGAAATGGTGCCATGGGTCAGCGTGCAAATTTTGAAGAAAAATATAGCAGTGAAACTTTTCAAGGAAGTTATATTGGAGGTATTTATTACCCAGATAAAACCCGTGTAGGTTGGTGGAAAAATGGATATCCAGAATATTTTGCTAAAGTATTGAATGCACCGAATTGGATTGGAATTAATGTAAATATCAATGGAATAGAATTAGATTTAAATACTTGTAAAGTGTCTGATTTTAAACGCAAACTCCATATGAAAAAAGGTGTGTTGTACCGTTCTTTTATTGCAGAATTATCGAATGGTAACCAAATTAAGGTAAATATAATTAGGTTTTTGAGTTTAGATTTTGATGAAGCAGGAGCTATAAATTATAGTGTTACTCCAATAAATTTTAGTGGTGAAATTGAATTTGTTCCTTATATAGATGCTGGTATAGTTAATGAAGATTCTAATTATGATGAAACTTTTTGGGATATTTTACAAATTGAAGAACAAAAAAACGAAGCTTATATCTTATCAAAAACCTATAAAACTGAATTTCATGTTTGCACTGGAATGAAAGTTGGTTTTGCTTTAAATGATTATGAAATAACACTAGATAAAGAAACTGAAAAAACTGAAAAAAGCATTGCTTTTAAATATAAAACCAATGTAAAACAAGGAGATGCCTTTTCTATTTATAAATATGGCGGTTATACGCAATCTATGAATCATGCCAAAGAAGAATTGATCTTTGCTTTAGAAAAAGTATTACAAAAAGTTGCTATTATAGGGTTTGATAATTTATTGCAAAAACAAATAGAAGCTTGGGCTAAAATTTGGGAAACAGCAGATATTACTATTGAAGGAGATGTTAAAGCACAGCAAGCTATTCGCTTTAATATTTTTCAATTAAATCAAACTTATTTAGGAGAAGATTCAAGGTTGAATATCGGTCCTAAAGGATTTACAGGTGAAAAATATGGCGGTTCAACTTATTGGGATACTGAAGCATATTGTATTCCTTTTTATATGAGCACAAAAGACAAATATGTTGCTAAAAATCTATTATTATATCGTTATAACCAATTAGATAAAGCCATTGAAAATGGAAGTAAATTAGGTTTTAATAGTGGAGCTGCACTTTTTCCAATGGTTACCATGAATGGTGAAGAATGTCATAATGAATGGGAAATTACCTTTGAAGAAATTCATCGTAATGGAGCTATGATTTATGCTATTTATAACTATGTAAATTATACTGGTGATTATAATTATATTCCAGAATATGGAATGGAAGTTATGATTGCTGTTGCTAGATTTTGGCAACAAAGAGCTACATTTTCAAAAGCAAAAAATAAATTTGTAATACTAGGGGTTACTGGTCCAAATGAATATGAAAACAACGTAAATAACAACTGGTACACAAATTATTTAGCAAAATGGTGTATTGATTATGCTTTAGAAAATTTACAAATTTTAAAATCCGATTTTATAGAAGATTATCAACGAATCCTAACTAAAACCAAATTCTCTGAAAGTGATTTTGAAGCAATGAAAAATGTTGCTGATAATATGTTTTTCCCATACAGCGAAAAAGAAGAAGTGTTTTTACAACAAGATGGATTTTTAGATAAAGAATTGATTCCGGTAGACCAATTATCAAAATCTGATAGACCAATAAATCAAAAATGGTCGTGGGACAGGATTTTACGTTCACCATATATCAAACAAGCAGATGTATTACAAGGTGTTTATTTCTTTGAAAATGAATTTGATAATAATACAATTAAAAGACATTTTGATTTCTATGAACCATTAACAGTTCATGAGTCATCTCTTTCTCCCTGTGTTCATTCTATTCTTGCTTCAAAAATTGGGATGAATGACAAGGCTTACGAAATGTATTTACGAACAGCAAGATTAGATTTGGATGATTATAACCATGAAGTTCACGAAGGTTTACACATTACAAGTATGGCTGGAACCTGGCTTTCTATAGTGCAAGGATTTGGAGGTATGAGAAATT
>DAOVTF010000050.1 GCA_030633225.1 Flavobacteriaceae bacterium | reverse complement strand
TTATCTGATTAGATGCAGCTAGAATCCCCATAGCCAAGGTAAGGTCATAAGCCGAACCTTCTTTTCGAAGATCAGCTGGTGCCATATTGATCGTAATTTTTTTCCCCGGAAGGGAATAATTATTATTCTTTAAAGCGGCTGAAATGCGATAACTACTTTCCTTTATGGCAATATCTGGCAATCCCACTAAATGATAAGCAATACCTTTATCAATATTTACCTCAACGGTAATTGTAGTTGCCTCAACACCAAAAACGGCACTTCCGTAAACTTTAACAAGCATTTGGTTAGTTTTATCTTTACAATATGTGTGAATATATTTAATAAGTTAACATTCACAGAGAAAGAAGTGTAATTCTTAGTTAGTCCAAATAAAAAACTCAAAGTTTAGGCTTTGAGTTTCAATATTATGTTTTTAGAATTATTTCAATTTCCCATCAGCAAACATTTTTCTTAATCTCTTTTTATCGAATTTACCCACACTGGTTTTTGGCACTTCATCATTAAACCTTCCATAAAGCTATTTGTTTTTTAATTAGTAAATATTTTTCTTAAATATATAAAATATTTCTAAAAGATAGGAATGAAATGTTATTGGTATAGAACCATTTAGGTCTAAATAAAAGGTAAATGAAGTAAATAGTCACATTAAAATTCTCACCTTTAGGTGACGTTGAACAATACGTAATTTATTTTTTCGGAATAAAACTCATTGCTCTTTCACTCATTGCTGTAATGGTTAAAGAAGGGTTTACACCTGGGTTAGCCGACATAGCAGCTCCATCGCAAACATACATATTTTGATAGCCAAATACTTTTTGATTGATGTTAATTACGCCTTCACTTTTATCTTTTGCTATAACAGCCCCTCCTAAAATATGGGCAGTTGATGGGGCGCCAGTAAGAATATCGATACTCATCATAAATGCTTTACCATCTATTTCTTTGGCAACATGATCGGCAATTGTTTTTGCCATTGGGATAAATGGAGTGGGTTTTGGTCCAGAAGAAACTTTTGAAGACAAATTAAACCACCCTCTTTTTAATTTTATTGTACTATCTAAATGTTGCATAAATAACAAAATAACCGTTTTGTTAGCATAATTTTTAGTAAAATACATTCCTAACCAATCTATAGGATGTAAAACTAATTCTTTCAACAATCTAAATATCCTTATAAAAATATTCTTTCCATAAACCATAGGAAATATTGGAATTTTCCAAATACTCGAACCTTCTCCATATCTAACTGCCTCAACATGCCCATGATCATCTGGTGGGAAAATAGAACCAATTGCTACTCCTTTTGAAAAATTTACATCTTTTTTACGAGAAGTTACTAGTGTTAAATTTTCATTGTTTGTTCGAATATGATTACCTACTTCATCAGATAAATTTGGTAGATACTTTTTATTTTTCATATCTAACAATAAACGAACAGTGCCTAAAACACCGCCAGAAAATATCACTCCTTTTGTTTTTATGGATTTTTTCTCTTTTTGGAATAGCGAGGTAGAATTCTCATAAAATATTTCGTAGCCTTCTTTTTCATTTTCAATAGGCTTCACAATTTTTACAATCTTTTCGGCTATAATTTGAGCTCCTTTTTTTTGTGCCAAATACAAATAATTTTTATCCAAGGTGTTCTTAGAATTATTAGGGCAACCCGTCATACATTGTCCGCAAAAATCACACCCAACTCTATTTGGTCCTTTACCATTAAAAAAAGGATCTTTTACCTCTTTATCTGCTTCACCAAAATAAACTGCCACATTTGGCGCATCAAAATCATCTCCTTTACCCATTAAATTTGCAACATTTTTTAAAGTAATATCAGCATCAAAAAATTTGGGATTTTTGGTAGCACCAAGCATTTTTTCAGCAGTAGCGTAATGGGTTTTTAAATCATTTTCCCAGTCTGCTAAACCTTTCCAATTTCCACTATTAAAAAAATTTCTGCTAGGAATTGGTAATGTATTGGCATAGACCAAAGAACCTCCTCCAACTCCCACTCCACTAAGAATACTCACATGACGAAACACCGTTAGTTTTAAAATACCAAAAAACTTAAATATTGGCAACCACATCCATTTTTTTAAATCCCAATTGGTTTTAGGAAAATCTTTTGCTTTGTACCATTTTCCTTTTTCTATAACCAAGACTTTATAGCCTTTTTCAGACAATCGTAAAGCAGAAACGGAGCCGCCAAAACCAGAACCTATAATAACATAATCATAATCAAATTGCTGTTTCATAAAGCAAAAATTATTTGTATAAATATAAAAATATTTTTATCAATGGCTTATTATCAACTAAAACATTTAAATTCGGAAACTATAATTCAAAAGAAAATGAGGTTTATAAAAAGATTATTTTTATTTCTGTTATTAATCGTTATCATTATTTATTTAATCCCTACTTCTCCATCTAATTTTTTTGAAACATACACAAATAATGATAATGTATCAAAAAGTTTAAAAAAATTTCAATCCAAACCAACAAAAGAAATTGAGGTAGATGGAATTTCTTGGAAATACTATGTAAATGGAAGTGGTAATAAAACTATTCTTTTTTTACATGGAATGGGAGGTTCTTATGACTTATGGTGGCAACAAGTAAGTGCTTTTGAAAAAGATTTCAAGGTTATAACCTATACGCTGCCCGAAGAAATAAATTCACTTAAAAAAACTTCAAAAGGAATACTTGAAATTTTAAGTAAAGAAAAAGTAGATCAATTTTACGCTGTAGGAACTTCAATGGGTGGATATATTGCTCAATATCTTGTAAAAATAATTCCTGACAAAGTTGAAAAAGTAGTTTTCGGGAATACTTTTCCACCAAATGACCTTA
The DNA here is from genome assembly GCA_030633225.1 of Flavobacteriaceae bacterium. Taxonomy (GTDB): domain Bacteria; phylum Bacteroidota; class Bacteroidia; order Flavobacteriales; family Flavobacteriaceae; genus Lutimonas. The sequence continues at coordinate 6,584 of DAOVTF010000050.1, read as the reverse complement.
TTCTAAATGAAAACAAAAGTAAAAGCAAAATAATTTCTTTATTACCAGAAATTTTATTTTCAAAACTAGGAGAGAAAAAATTGAATAATGAAATTATTCCTGCAGCTAAAAACTCTGAATTATTAAAAGCTTTTTTATCAAGTTTGCCATCTAATAAAAAACTGTTTGTGAATCGATACAGTGTTGTTATTGATAAATTTATTCCAACTCCTGAAGAGTATAAAATAAAAAGAATTCCAAAACTAATTATCGAATCGGATAACGACCCTTTAATACCACCAATATTGAGAGAAGAAATTAAAGTGCTCTATCCTGATGCTGAAATATTTACATTTCACAATGAAGGTCATTTTCCTTATATAAATGCAGCAGAGGAATATAATAAGGTTTTACGCGAGTTTTTCAATTAATAAGTTGAGTAATTAAAACCCTTATCTATCATTTACAAAGTACCTCTTCGTTCCTGCTCTGCTTCAATAGACTCAAATAAAGCCTTAAAATTTCCTTTACCAAAAGACTGCGCTCCTTTGCGCTGAATTATTTCAAAAAACAATGTTGGTCTGTCAGTTAACGGTTTGGTAAATATTTGTAATAAATAACCTTCATCATCTCTATCGACCATTATTCCGTGTTTTTTTAATGTGCTCATATCTTCAGCTATTTCTCCCACCCTATCTCCAACAGTATCATAATAAGAACCCGGTACATATAAAAACTCAACACCCCTTTTTTTCATTTCGCTCACGGTAAAAACAATATCATTTGTTGCGACTGCAATATGTTGACAACCAGCTCCTTGATAAAAATCGATGTATTCTTCAATTTGAGATTTCTTTTTCCCACTTGCTGGTTCGTTTATAGGAAATTTTATTCTGCCATTACCATTGGTCATCACTTTACTCATTAAGGCTGTATATTCTGTAGAAATATCTTTATCGTCAAAAGTGATCAGATTTGCAAAACCCATTACTTCATTATAGAATTTTGCCCAAACATTCATTTGACCCCAATCTACATTACCTACCATATGATCGATATATTTTAGACCAAGTTCAGTAGGGTTATAATGAGATTCCCACTTTTCAAATTTTGGCAAAAATACTCCATTATAATTTTTACGTTCAACAAAAATATGCACAGTATCTCCATAAGTATGAATTGCAGATCGAACTACTTCTCCATTATTATCCTTTTCTACTCTTGGTTCAAAATAAGATTTTGCTCCACGTTTTGTTGTTTCTTCCCAAGATTTTCTCGCGTCTTCAACCCAAAGAGCAATTACTTTTACACCATCGCCATGCTTAACTATATGATCAAATATTTCATTATTTTGAGTTCCGGGCATAGGAGTAGTGAAAACAAGTTTAATTTTATCTTGAACAACAACATAAGAAGTTCTGTCTTTCAACCCAGTTTCTAATCCTGCATAAGCTAATGATTGAAATCCAAGAGCAGTTTTATAAAAATGTGCAGCTTGTTTTGCATTACCCACATAATACTCAACATAATCAGTTCCTAAAAGAGGTAAAAAATCATCAGCTTCTGGGAATATTTTTTCCAAACTATACGTATGGTTCTTAACATTTTTTAAATCCTTCATTTTAATATTATTTAGTTAGCCACGATTTATAATAATCATCAACATTTAATTTTAATGCTTCTTCAGTAATCATTACTGGGTTAAAAGGGTCGATCATAACAGCCAACTCACCTGTTTCCTTTTTACCAATACTTCTTTCTATTGCACCAGGGTGAGGGCCATGAGGAATTCCTCCGGGATGCAATGTGATTTGACCTTTTTCAATATTATTTCTGCTCATAAAATCACCATCAACATAATATAGAATCTCTTCGGAATCAATATTACTATGGTGATAAGGGGCTGGAATCGCATTTGGATGATAATCATACATTCGTGGAACAAATGAGCAAACTACAAAACCAGCTGCTTCCCATTGTTGGTGAATTGGTGGAGGCATATGAATTCTACCTGTTATTGGCTCAAAATCGTGAATTGAAAAAGCATAAGGGTAATTAAAACCATCCCAACCTACTACATCAAATGGATGATTTTTATGTGTATACTCCCAAAGTAGACCTTGCTTTTTAGATAAAACTTTAAACTCACCTTTTTCATCATACGTTTTCAAATCTTTTGGCAATCTAAAATCACGTTCACAAAATGGTGAATGTTCTAAAAATTGTCCGAAATTATTCCGGTAACGATTAGGAGATAAAATAGGGCTAAAAGATTCTATGTATAAGATTCGATTTTCTTTACTTTCAAAATCTATTTGATAAGTAGTACCTCTAGGAATAATTAAATAATCTCCATATTTAAAATCTAAATTTCCATACATGGTTTTTAAAGTACCGGAACCAACATGAATAAATAGCATTTCGTCAGCATCAGAATTTCTATAAAAATAATCTTTTGAAAAACTTTTAGGTGCTGCCAAACCAATATGCAAATCGTTATTTACAAAAATAGTTTTTCTGCTTTCTAAATAATCATCCACCGGATCCAATGAAAAACCTTTAAAACTCAAGGCCTTCATATTTTTTTGAACAGCAATCTTCGGGCTAAGATCTTTAACCTGCTTAATTTCAGAAACTACCGTTGGTGGATATAAATGATAAATTATTGAAGACATCCCAGCAAAACCAGCTGTCCCAAAGAGTTCTTCTTGGTATAAACCACCATCTTTATTTTTAAATACAGTATGTCTTTTAGGTGGAATTTTACCTAAAGTATGATATCTTGGCATAATAAAATGTTTAAATTAATAATAAAATAAGTATAAATGCTTGCTATTAAATAAACAATTATTCGGGGTTTCTTTTTATAAAGAATTTGAGAAGTAGTAATAATTCAGCAAAAAAGAGATGCATAATATACTTGTAATTTCGATTATCACAAATATAACGATTATTAATTAAGCTTTTTATATAAAGCAATAAAGTTATTTTACTTCAATAACTTCGGTAATTTGGGGAGCATATTTTTTAATGGTCGCTTCTACTCCATTTTTTAAGGTCATTTGATTAACAGTACATCCTATACATGCTCCTTCAAACTTTACCTTTACAATATTATCATCTAATGAAACTAATGATATATTTCCACCATCTGTAATCAAAAATGGACGTATTTCATCCAATGCTTTTTCTACATTTTGAAGCAGATCTATTTGAGTCATTTTTAAAAATTTAAATCTCTGTCAAAGCAATAAACTTTGACAGAGTTCATATTAATTTGTACTACAACCTGACATTGTTGTTATTCTAACAATTTCAGTTGGTGGTAAGTTTTCGTTTCTTTTTACCAATTGAGTTAGCATATTTTTTGTTACTTCAGCAAATGCTGCTTCTAATGGCGAATCTTCTTGTAAAGCAACCGGATGACCAACATCACCAGATTCTCTAATACTTTGTACCAATGGGATTTCACCAAGTAGTGAAGTGTCTAAATCTTTAGCTAGATTTTTTGCTCCATCTTGTCCAAAAATATAATATTTATTATTTGGTAATTCTTCAGGAGTGAAATAACTCATGTTTTCAACGATTCCTAAAACCGGAACATTGATATTTTCTTGTTGAAACATAGCCACTCCTCTTTTTGCATCAGCTAAAGCTATATTTTGCGGTGTACTTACAATTACAGCTCCAGTAATTGGCACTGCTTGAACCATAGATAAATGGATATCGCCTGTTCCCGGAGGCAGATCGACTAGTAAAAAATCAAGTTCACCCCAATTTGCATCAAAAATCATTTGATTTAATGCTTTTGAAGCCATTGCTCCTCTCCAAATAACAGCTTGATTAGGGTCTGTAAAAAATCCTAAAGACAACATTTTTATACCATAATTCTCAATGGGTTGCATTTTAGATTTCCCTTCAATAGTAACTGATAAAGGTTTTTCTTTGGCAACACCAAACATAATTGGCATTGATGGACCATAAACATCAGCATCTAAAATACCAACACTAAAGCCCATTTTCGAAAGTGAAACTGCAATATTTGCTGTAATGGTAGATTTACCTACACCACCTTTACCAGATGCAATAGCTATAATATTTTTAATACCTGGAATTGATTTATCTTGTGTTATAGTTTTAGGCTGTAAAACAGGTTCAGATTTAATATTTACTTTTACATCAATCTTTTGATCAACCACATCATGAATTATTTTCATAACCTCGACCTCCATTTTTTTCTTTGCTTGAAGTGACGGGTTGTTAATAGTAACATCAACTATTACTTCTTTACCAAATACAACTACGTTAGTAACTGAATTACTTTCTACTAAATTTTTACCTTCTCCCGGTGCAGTAATTTTTTCTAAAGCACCATAAATATCTTGTTTTTTAAAGCTCATTTTATTTCTTAATTATAATCATTCTAAACAACAAAGGTACTAAATAAATATAAGTAGATAGAAAATTTTCAGTAAGATAAGTTACACTTTAAAAATCAATTAATTAAAATTTTAATTTATTGAAAATGATTCAATTACTTCCCAATTTGCTTTAGCTTCAATAATACCAGAAAAATAGTAAACCTCTTCTGGTTGTTGCTTCAATAAATAATTACCTGTATCCCATATTTTATTCCTATTAGAATCATAAATAATTCGAATTTTATAACGAGATGGCTGTAAATTTTTAAATTTATATTCCTGTCCTTTTAATGCATATTTTTGTTCAACAATTTGCCCTTTCTCATTAATTAGATCAACAATAATTGGATAACTTTTAATATTGTTTAGCGTTAAAAATATGGAACTATAATTTGAAGTTTTTTTAGTAGAAAATTTTACTTTTAAAGTATCATTCACAACACCAAAGAAATCGGTAACAGCTCCAGGTAAAAACTCTACACGATAATTATTTAGTAATTCTTTTTTAAAATTAAGAGCAATATTATTTCTATTTTTAGCTATAACATATTGATATTTAACTGGAACAGAATCTTTATTAATAAAATATATTTTAGTTGTATCAACTTTCATTATAGGAACATTGCTTGTCAATTTAAATGTGTCTCTTAAATGCAATACTCCATTCGCTGTAGAATTTACAACCATAGAATCAATTTCTTTAGATTTCAATTTAATTGTAGCTGTATCAAAAGGAACATCGCTAACTATTGACATAACTATGGAATCCTTATCATAGTTTTTATACCAATAATGCAAAGTATCTTTTTGAATATCGAAAGTAGAAAGTGATTTAAAATCTTCCGCTGTTTTAGATATTGGCATCACTTCAAGGTTTTTTCCATCACCTTCATATCCAAAAATTATATGTCCTTTTGATATTTCTTTTGGTTTGGATGGTATTTTTAACGGAAGAATTTCTCTAAATAGTGAAATATTGTAAGAACTATCTGTTGGTACATTTATGTAGGTAGAATGGAATCCAATTTTATCTTCTTTTTGATTAAATTTATAATTTTTACTTTGATCATTCAATGCTACCAATAAATATCTACCTGCTTTAATATTTGAAATATTCCAATTAACACTGTCAATAGTACTACCAACGTACATTGGTTTTTCATTGTAAATAATAGAATCATTAAAATTTTCAGTTACGTTGTACAACATCAAAGTAGGGTTTTCAATCATTTTTAGATTAAAGGCATCTTTAATTGTACCACCAACCTCTAAAGAGTCAATATAATCGCCAGTAGAAAAGATATATTTAAAATTTTCTAAAACATTTCCTTCTGTATTATCAATAACGCTTTGACCGAAATTAAAAGTATAAGTTGTATTTTCAAGTAAAGTATCTTTAATTTTAATGGTTATTTTTTTACTTGGTGTCCCTTGCGGGGAAATTATTGGCGGGTATTTTAAAGGGGGCGATATAATTAACTGAGAAGTCAGATTATCCAGTTTAATATATTCATCAAAATAAATTTTAATTTCATCAGTATCAAAATGTATACTTTTAAAAGCTGGTTCAGTTTTTACCATTATTGGTCTATCTTCATCTTTGGGACCTCCTTCTGGCCTACCCCTTCTGGCGCAAGAAATGGTAAGAAGCAACATACTCAAAAATAAAAATATTCGAAAACTCATTCTTAAAATTTATACAAATTAACAATTTATTTATAAACCTGAGTTCGACAAAAGATATAATTTACATGATTCAAAAAAAAGATAAGATTTGAAGGATGAAAATTTTCAAATATCTAGGTATTTAAAAATATTAGATCGAACTCAGGTTATAAAGTATATGCCATTGTTGCAATACTAATTTTTATATTTTCAGATTGAAGTAATTGAACACAACAAGCTTCTAAAGTAGCACCTGTAGTTATTATATCATCAATTAAAAGCACATGCTTGTTTTGTAGAATTTCTTTATTAGATAAATCAAATTTTTCGTTAACATTTTTTGACCTCTCAAATCTATTTTTTTTTGTTTGCGTTTTTGAAGTTGAAATCCGAATCAAAACATTTTCTAAAAAAGGAACATTCATATTCTTTGATAAGCTTTTCCCAAAAGTAGTAACTTGATTGTATCCTCTTTGTTTTAGCTTATTCGAATGTAATGGCACAGGAATAATAAAATCA
>DAOVTF010000034.1 GCA_030633225.1 Flavobacteriaceae bacterium | reverse complement strand
TCTATAAATATAAATTGAGTTTTCTAATTTTGTATTAGAATATAACACAAGTTTTTCCCAATTTTTTGATTTTGTAAATTCAATGCAATAATCCATTAATTTCTGACCAATTCCTTTTCCTCTAGACTCAGGAGAAACAGCCATTTTTCCCAACTCAAAAATATTAGCTGTAATCTTTATTAAAGCAAATGTCCCTAGTATTTTATCTTTTTCTTGATAAAAGAAAATGTAACCACCTTTATTAATAATTACTTTTTTACAATTATTTAATAAATCAGCATCATGAGGTTCTACATAAAAATAAGTTTCAAGCCATTCTATATTTAAATCTCGAAAATGATTGGAAAGACCATCAGTAAAAGGAATGATGTTTTTCATGCAGAATAAATATAACTATAATTATTACAGTCAGGGTTTCACTCAAAGTGAAACCCGACTAATTAATTTCTACATTTGACTATCTATAAATTCAATCGTCTCTTTTTCTTTTTGTAAAGTAGATTGATAAATTTTTTCTGCCTTAGCGATCATGTTATCAGCGAAGGCTCTGTCTTTTATATCTTTTGCATTGATGCGAACATTAAAATAAGCACCTACAACAGCTGTACGGGCACAAAGTACTCCTACTGCAGCATCTGATAATGAGTTTTGTATTCCATTTTTTATCATTGCCTCCATAACTTCAATAGAATTAAAAGCAGTTTCCATTACTTGAAATGGAATTTCAGTTGCATATTTTGTTGCATCTTCAATAGCTTGTTTTCTCAATTCTTTTTCTTCAGAAGTTCCTTTCGGCATTCTAAATCCATCAATTATTTTATTAAAAGAGTTGGTGTCTTCATCAACCAAAAACAATAATTTATTTTTATAAGTTTGTCCTTTTTCTGCCCATTTTGAAAACTCTTCCCAACGTTCATCCCAGCCAGCTTTGTGAGCAGATAAATTAGCAACCATGGTGCCAAGTGAAACCCCTAAAGTACCAACATAAGCAGAGATTGATCCACCTCCCGGTGCCATAGACTCACTTGCTGTTTCTTCAGCAAAATCTTTTACAGACAAGTCTACTAGTTTTTTAATATTCTTATCTTCTAATAAATATTCAATTATCTTTTCCTCAGGGATAAATGGTTTTAAGTCATCTAATCCTAAAGATTTTACAGCAATTTTAATTTTTTCACTTTCAGAAATTCCAAGAGACCTTTGCTGCTTTATTAAAAAATAATCTGCTGCATCTAACATCGCTTGAAGCGGAATCAAACCTATCAATTCAGAACCTGTTACACGCAATCCACGAGATTCGGCTGATTTACAAGTTTCATCAAATGCCTCGTGCATAGAAGTAATGCTTATATTAGTTAAATTATAAGAAATTTGAGCAATTCCATATTCTTCTATATACCAACCAATACCTTTAACGGCTTTTAATTTACCAGGAATTCTAACTGGATTCCCATCTTTATCCAACACCTTTTTACCCGTACTTGGATTTCCCTCTCTTTTAATTCTACCACCTTCACGAATATCAAAAGCAATTGCATTTGCACGCCTTGTAGATGTTGTATTTAAATTGATATTATAAGCAATTAAAAAATCACGAGCAGAGATAGCAGTTGCTCCAGATTTAGCAACTTTTTCATTAAATTCAGCCGGGCCAAAATCTGGTTTCCAATCAGAATTGCTTAACTTTTCTTTTAATCCTTCATATTCACCCGAACGACAATTTGCCAAGTTTTTACGCTTTTCTTCTTTTGCTGCATTTTCATAAAAATACCCAGGAATGCCTAATTCGTTACCAACTCTTTCTCCAAGTTTATGAGCATACTTAGCAGTTTCTTCTAAGGTTATTCCAGAGATTGGAACTAACGGACAAACATCAGTAGCTCCAAAACGTGGATGTTCACCAGAGTGCTTACTCATATCTATAAGTTCAGATGCTTTTTTAATTAATAAAAATGCTGCTTTAATAACTTTTTCGGGCTCGCCAACAAAAGTTATTACAGTTCGATTTGTTGCATTTCCCGGGTCAATATCCAATAGTTTAATTCCTTCAACGGTTTCTACAACATTGGCAATAGTATTTATTTTGTCTAAATCGCGACCTTCACTTATGTTAGGAACACATTCTATGATTTTTTTATTCATTTTTTCTCTTAAAATTTAATATTCCAAATTTACTTTATTTCAAGCAGATGTCAATTGAAGTAATTTAAAAAAATGTTAAAAAGTAATTTTGAAGTAAGATTTATTCTAGGTTTTTCGACAGATAATAAAAACTTTTAATTAAATATTATGAAATATTTTAAAAACACCTTATTTATTTTAGTATTATTTAGTTCTTCCTTGTTATTTTCACAAAAAGATAAAGTTAATTCACCAGATTTGCTGGTAGTTAAATTTCATGCAGATTGGTGTGGTTCATGTATAGCAATGGGACCTACTTTTGAAGATGTTCAAACCAAATTCGATAATGAAAACATTTCTTTTGTAAAGCTTGATTTTACAGATAGTATTACTACAAGTCAAGCAAATAAAACTGGGGATAGTTTGGGTATACAACCAATATTACTTGAAAATAATAGAAAAACCGGATTTGTATTAATTATTGACAATGAAAGTAAAAAAGTACTTTATAAATTGACAAAAAATGATAATGTAGATGTTATGGAGAGTAAAATAAGAGAATTCATTGAGGGGTAATTTCTTATTGACAGAATTTAACATCGAGAACCTCTTCTTAATTAAGGAAGAGGTTTTTCTTTTAAATGATTTAAAACTTTACAAATTTTATTTTCAATTAATTCAGAAGCATTTTCCATACTGGATTTAGTAGATATATTCTTTGATTTAATTTGGTGAATTTGATAAAGACCTAATTCATCAATAGTTCTATTATTTAGTTTATTCACACCGCAAATTGCAATTACAGGAATTTCAAATTTCTTTGCTTTATCAGTAACTCCTTTAATAAATTTGCCATAATAGGTTTGGTCATCAATTTTTCCTTCACCGGTAATTATTATGCCTATATTATTGTTAGACAGCATCTTGTGAATATTGTTGAGATCAAATAAAAAATCAGTACCCGAAATAATTTTTGCATTTATAAAAGTAGATAAACCAAAACAAGTACCACCTGCTGCACCAAATCCGGGTATATCTTTTAAATTTGGAATTAATTTTTGACTTAATTCAAAAAAACTATTCATTCCTTTTTCTAAGATTGGTAATTCACTTTTTTTAGCTCCTTTTTGAAGGGCATAAGTATAAGTTGCACCATTTTTCCCCAACAGTAAATTATTTACATCATTTACAGCAAAAAAAGTAATATTCTTATAATTAATTGATGGAATAATTATTTTTTGAATCTCACCAATATTATTCCCTAAAATATTTAATTCTGTTTTGTTTTGATCCAAAAATTTAAACCCAATAGCTTGTAAAATCCCTAAACCAGCATCATTAGTTGCACTGCCTCCTAATCCGATGTAAATCTTTTTGGCACCATTTTCAATTGCCTGATTTATTTGCAACCCTGTTCCAAAAGTTGAAGTTTTTGAACAATCACGCTCCGTATTTTTTAATAACTCTAAACCAGATGCTTGAGCTAATTCAATATATGCTGTTTGATTATAGGAATCTAATAAATAGTAAGAATTAATAATTTTCCCTAGAGGGTTTACTGTTTTGGATTGAATTTTTGAAAATTTAGGATAAATATTAGAAATTGCTTCCAAAAAACCATCACCACCATCAGAAGCTATTATTGAAAATATTTTATGTAATTTACTTTGTTTAAGAACTCCTTTTGAAATTGCATTTACTACTTCATGAGTAGATAATGAATCTTTAAATTTATCGGGAATTACTAGGATATTCATTTTTGATGATTTGTTCAAAAATAAAATAATGATTCCATATTACTATAGGAAATATAAAAAACCTATCTGTTTATTGCCATATAGGTTTAAACAAAGTATTTTACTCCTTAACTCCCAATTTCTTTAATATTATTCCTAACATACACCAATTTGTAAAAGCTGATTGTAAAAGATTAGCTCCAACAAATGCCGTGAACCACAACCAATTAGGGTTTACATAATATGCTAATATTAAACTAAGTAAGAGAAAACCTCCTGCAATACCTTTAATATATTTATCTATCATTTTAATCTTTTTAAATTTGTTAAATTTTGTTTTATTACAGTAATTTAATTAACCTTTTAATAAGATTAAATAGATCTTTCTATATTTAATACAGCAACATGTATTGTCGATAGTGTTTCCTGTTTTTCGTTGAATGCAGTTACTTTATCAAATACAATATCTACATTTTCCTTTTTTACAAATGCATAGAAAAAAATAGCTTCGCCCTCGTTCATTTGATTAGCAAACCAATTTTCTTGCATACCTAGATTTGAAGCATCTCTAAATCCAATAACATCTTTATAGCTATATGTTTTTACCTCTGCATCTTTAAGAATATCCTTTATTTCATTTTTAAAGGCTTTAATGGATGTAATGATTAATAGTTTCATCTGTTTATAATTTTATTTCTTTTTTTTTTATATCAACTTCTTCCTTATTTTCATATTTATCCTTTTCTACCATATAATAAAGTAGAGGTACCACAATTAAAGTTAATACCGTTGAAACAATGGCTCCGGCAACTAAAGAAATTGCTAATCCCTGAAATATTGGGTCAAATAAAATAATTGATGCTCCAATTACTACTGCTCCTGTTGTTAATAGAATTGGAGTGGTACGTACAGCACCAGCTTCAATGATTGCTTGTTTTATAGGAATATCATCATTTAACCGTATTTCAATAAAGTCAATTATTAATATTGAATTACGAACCATTACACCTGCTAATGCAATCATTCCTATAAATGAAGTTGCTGTAAAAAATGCTCCAAATAACCAATGTCCTAATACAATTCCAATCAATGATAACGGAATAGCAGCCATCATTACAATAGGTGTTTTAAAGTTTTGGAACCAACCCACAATTAGCATATAAATAATAACTATAACAACTAAAAATGCTACTCCTAGATCTCTAAATACTTCAAGAGTAATTTGCCATTCACCATCCCATTTTACTGTAAAATCACTTTCGTCTGAAGGTTGTTCTAAATACAATTCATTTACTTTATATCCTTTAGGTAATTTTATTTTTTGAAGCTTTTCTTCCATCCCTAAAATTGCATATACCGGACTTTCTAATTCTCCTGCCATATCAGCAGTAATATAAACTACACTTTTTTGATCTTTTCGATATATAGTTTTCTGTAAAGTATCTTTTTTTACTTCAACCAGATCACTTATAGGAATAGTTATCCCTTGACTAGATTTTATTTTGATATTTTTTATATCCTGTAAAGAACTTTTGTCTTGATCATCTAATGATAAAACAATTCCAATACTTTCATTTGCAGTTTCATCATATAAATTAGAAACAGGATGTTCTCTTAAAATGGTTGTTAAAGCTCCAACAATTTGTTGAGGTGCTATGCCATTAAGCATTGCTTTTTCTCTATCAACTTCTAACCTGTATTCAGTTTGATCTGCTTCAACCATCCAATCAATATCAACAATATCATCAGTATTTTCTAGAATTTCTTTTACTTGACTTGCAACTTCTATTTGTTTGTCATAATCTGGTCCATATACTTCAGCAACTATAGTTGAAAGTACTGGAGGTCCTGGGGGTACTTCAACAACTTTAACATTTGCTCCATATTTTTTACCTATTCGTTGTAATTCAGGGCGAACTGCTTTTGCAATATCATGACTTTGTATTTTTCTATTTTCTTTATGTGTTAAATTTACTTGAATATCAGCCATATTACTTCCACCACGTAAATCGTAGTGACGTACCAATCCGTTAAAAGTGATAGGAGCAGAGGTACCAATATAATTTTGATAATCAACAACTTCTGGTTCTTTGGCTAAGTATTGTGAAATTTCTTTAGTTACTAATGCAGTTCTTTCCAAAGTTGTACCTTCAGGCATATCAATTACTATCTGGAATTCATTTTTATTGTCAAATGGCAACATTTTTACAGCTACCGATTTGGTAAAGAACATTAACATTGAACCAATTAATAATATCATTGTAATTCCTAAAAAGACCCAACGCTTCTTAGAATTATTTAATAATGGTTCTTCTATTTTTTTATAAAATTTATAAATAAATCCAGTTTCTAAACCTTCCTCTTCATTATGTTTTTGATTATCTTTTTCTCGTAACAAATGATATCCTAAATAAGGTGTAACAGTTAACGCAATAAATAAAGAAAGTAACATGGCAATAGAGGCGCCAATAGGCATTGGACTCATATATGGACCCATCATTCCAGAAACAAATGCCATAGGTAAGATTGCTGCTATTACGGTAAATGTTGCTAATATAGTTGGATTACCAACTTCATTAATAGCAAAAATAGCGGCTTGCTTAAATGGTAATCGCTTCATTTTAAAATGCCGGTGCATGTTTTCAGCAATAATAATACTATCATCCACTACAATACCTACAACAAATACCAAGGCAAAAAGAGTAATTCTATTCAAGGTGTAATCTAGCATATAATAGCTAAAAAGTGTCAGTGCAAAAGTTAAAGGAACAGAAAAGAATACAACCAATCCACCACGCCATCCCATGGCTAACATTACTAAAATAGTTACTGCTAAAATAGCTACACCCAAGTGCAGTAATAACTCACCTACTTTATGAGATGCTGTTTCACCATAGTTTCTGGTAATTTCAACATGAACATCATCTGGAATTAAATGTTGTTTTAAACTATTTACCTTATTTAAAATTTTCTCAGAAATTTTCATGGCATCAGCTCCTTTTACTTTAGCTACTGAAACTGTTACAGCAGCATATTCTGAGCGATGTTCATTATATTTTTCATTGGCTTGACCATAACCAAACGATACATAGCTCTTTGGAGTTGATGGTCCATCTTGTATAGTAGCAACTTGTTTTAAATAAACTGGAAGATTTTTGTTAACTCCAATTACTAAATTCTCAACATCTTCAACTGTAGATAAAAATTTTCCAGTAGTTACTAAATATTCTGTGTCATTCTTAACAAAGCTACCAGATTGTGATTGTTGATTATTTACCTGAATCATTTGCATGATACCTAAAGCATCAACACCATTTTCAGCCATTTTATCTTTGTCTAATGACACTTTTACAACACGGTTTCTACCTCCAACACTTTTAGTAATAGAAACATCTTTTATTTTTTCAATTTCATTTTTAAGCTCTCCGGCAATTTGTTTTAATTGAAAATCATCATAGTTCTCACTCCAAAGTGTAATACCCAGCATTGGAACATCATCAATGGCACGCGTTTTTACCATGGGTTCGTATATTCCGTTAACAAACATATCTCTATGTTTCATCAATTCATTATATAAATTTACATAAGATTTTTCAGTATCTTCTCCCACATAAAATTGAACAATGATCATAGCTTGGCCGTTCATTGCCATGGAATGAACATGCTCAACACCTTTGATATCAGAAATAATTTTCTCTAAAGGTTTTACTACTCGATTTTCTACTTCTTTTGGACTTGCCCCAGGGTATCCTACCATAACATCTGCCATTGGTACAATTATCTGAGGTTCTTCTTCTCTAGGTATTAAAAAAGAACTATAAACACCAATAATCATTAAAGCAACCATTAATAAAATGGTAAGCTTTGAGTTGATAAAGGCACTGGCTATTTTACCTGAAATTCCATCGTTCATTTTCTTATATTTTTAATTCTCTCCTTTGGAAAGGTTAGGATTATTTCTAATTAAGTTTATTGAATTGTTACTTTTGCTCCATTAAATAATTTCGCATCAGCAGAAACTATATACTTTTCATCAGCATTTAAACCTGAAAGAACTTCAACTTTATCTCCATAGGTTTTACCTAAACGCAACCATCTCAATAAGGCAGTATTTTGTTCACTTACCGTATAAACTCCTTTTAATCCACCATTTTTTACTATTGCACTTGATGGAACCAAAACAATTGAAGTGGAGTTTTTATTTTTTTCAACAGGAAATTGAACTGTTGCAAACATTCCTGATAAAATACGATCCTCTGTTTTGTCTAATACTATTTTAACTAAATATTGACCACCAGTATTTTTTGCAGAGGTACTAACTTCGGTAACCTCACCTTGTAAAATTTTATTAATTGATTTTACCTTAACTTTTACTTTAGATCCTGATTTTATTTGTGAAATATCACTTTCTGGAACCATGGCAGTTACTTTAAAATTTTTCGGAGACTCAACTGCAATTAAAGGAACTCCAGGATTTGCCATATCGCCAACTTCAATAAATTTATTGGTAATAATTCCATTAAATGGGGATCTAATATCTACGTAAGCAAATTGTGCATCAATTTCATTTTTCATTTGATTAGCAGCTTCTAAACCTGCTTTTGACATTTCGTAATGCGCTGTCATATCATCCATTTCCTTTTGCGATGCGCTATTTTCTTTATATAAATTTTTAAAACGATTGTAATCTTTTTCGGCAATGTTAAATGCAGCGGTTGCTTTGGTAATATTAGCATTGATCTGAGCGCGTTTTGCTTGTAGATCAGCATTGTTTATTGAGATTAGCAATTGTCCTTTTCTTACTTTATCACCAACTTTTACATAGACTTTATTTACATAACCCATCATTCTAGTGCTTAGATTTGCACTATTTGTAGCTTGTATTTTTCCGCTTGCTGTTACAAACGGATTATTATTATCAGCTTCTAAATTACTTACTTTAACAGCAACTGGATCCATGCTTTCAACGGTTGATGATTTGTGATCACCACCACAGCTTATTACTAGAAATGATAATGCAATTATGCCAGTTATGAATTTATTATTTTTCATTTTTTTTATTCTTTAGTTAAAAAATTAAGGTATGCTAATGTGTAGTTATAGTTAAATATGGCTTGATAATAGCCTAATTCTTTTTCTTGATATTGTGTTTCAACAAATAATAGATCTGTTGTTTTTTCTAATCCCTGCTGAAATCTATTGGTTTTAATTCGTAAAGCTTCTTCTGATTGTTCAAGAGCTAACTTTGATAAGTTTACATTATTCTCAACATCTGTTAATTGGCGTTGTGCTTTGTTTAATTCTAATTCACTTTGAGCAATATAATTTGCCTTATTTAAATTTGCTTTTTCTAATTGGGCTTTATTTGCATGGATTTTCCCAACATTTTTATATCCGCCAAAAATATTCCAAGATAATTGTAAGCCTAACATATAATTTGAAGCACCAAAACCAAAAACATCGTCATCATTCCATTCATAATTAGCAAAAGCATTGGCTCTTGGAACAAAACTCATTTTTGAAGATTTAAGCATTTGTTCTTGAGCATCAATTCCAAACTGCATTGCTTGAATATCATTTCTATTAGTATTTAGTACCATATTACTATCAAAATCGAATGCATTTATAGTTAGCGTTGTACTTGGTTGATAAATAATATCATTTTTATCTCCAATTAAAAAAGATAAATAATCAGAAACATTTTTGATGTTACTTTTAGCAAATTGTAATTGATTTTCTATTTCTGTAACCCGAACTTCTACGTTTAAATAATCGGCATTTTGAATAAAACCCTGTTCTAAACTATTTTTTGCAATTTTTTGATTTTCTAAGGCAGTTTCTTTAGCTTTTTCCATTACAATTACTGATTTATAGGCCAATTGTAACTGCATATAAGTTTTTATCACCTCTAATTCAACATAATCACTTGCTCTTTCCATTTGTAAATTTGCAGCTTGTAATTGAAAGTTAGCTGCTTTTCTTTCTTTCCATCCATCAACATTGATAAGTGGTTGTAATAATTCAATTCTAGTATTGAAATTTTCTACTTGACCTGGGTCATTTAAAAGATCAGGATTAAAATCTGGAACGGAAACAGTTTCTTGTAATAATTTAAATCCAAATGCATTCAAAGGGTTGTTAGTAAAAGTACTTGTATTTGAAACATTGATATTTGGTAAAATTACAGCTCTAGATTGCTCATAATTTGCTTTTGCAATAGCATAATCTTGTTGTGAAATTTTCACATTAGTATTGTTTGTTTTTGCTTTAGATTTC
Source organism: Flavobacteriaceae bacterium (assembly GCA_030633225.1). Taxonomy (GTDB): domain Bacteria; phylum Bacteroidota; class Bacteroidia; order Flavobacteriales; family Flavobacteriaceae; genus Lutimonas. Next base: position 768 of record DAOVTF010000034.1, on the reverse strand, counting down.
ACTTCGTTTAAACTTATTTCTTGAACTGTTTGAGAAAAAAGATTTGAAGTAGATGAAAAAATCAAAAAAACAATAAAGAAGGTTTTAAAAACCTTAACAAATTTGTTAGTAGTCATTTTAATTAAATTTTCTGCAAAATTAATCCGAGAAGTTATTTTGAAAAGTAACCTATAGCACATAAAATCAATTTTTAATATGTAAACATTGAAATTTAGAACTATCTAAAGTACTGATAAGTAGACGTTAAAGATTTTTAATTAAAAAGTAGAGTATGCAATTATGATGCATTTTATAGATAGTTTTATAAAAATATCTCAATATTTGGATTCAAAATATGATTTAAAAGAATTATTTCTTCTTTCTAACTTTCATATTTAAAGCTTCAACTCCAAGTGAAAAGGCAATAGCAAAATATAAATACCCTTTTGGAATTGCACCTACATGTTTGCCAAAAACTTCGGCATTAGCTAAATGAGCACTTTCTGTAACCAGCATAAAACCAATAAGTATTAAAAATGATAGAGCCAACATTTCAATAGTTGGGTTTTTGTTCACAAAATTACCAACTGGTACGGCAAAAATCATCATGATAAGTATGGAAATGATAACTGCTGTAATCATAATTATCAAGGCTCCTTCAATACCATTTGTCATACCAACTGCCGTAAGAACCGAGTCAAATGAAAAAACTATATCAATTAATACTATTTGAATAATAACCGCAGTTAAAGAGGATTTTGCTTTTTTTGTAGAAGATGATTTATCTTC
>DAOVTF010000099.1 GCA_030633225.1 Flavobacteriaceae bacterium | reverse complement strand
TTTCCCATATTTTTGTTGTAAATTGATAGTAATAGTTATAATTTTAAACCTATGAAATTTATAAAAAAAGTATTTCCCAATATTATTCTTTTATTAGGTATAGTTTCAAATTTGATTGGACAATCAAATATTTCTATAAATTCAAAGGTAGATACTCTATTTGAACAATGGAATTCAAATGATAGTCCTGGTTGTGCTTTAGGAGTTGTAAAAAATGGAGAATTGATCTATGCCAAAGGTTATGGTATGGCCGATCTTGAGCATGATATTCGAATTACTTCGAAGTCTGTATTTTATGCTGCATCCGTCTCTAAGCAATTTATAACCATGAGTATTTTACTATTGCAAGAACAAGGTAAATTGGATTTGGATGATAACATTCAGAAATACTTGCCTGACTTCCCTAAATATGAAGCTCCATTAACAATCAGACATTTTATTCATCACACAAGCGGGGTTCGTGATTATCTCACTTTGTGGGAGCTCGCTGGAAATGATTATATGGATTATATTGATGAAGATGCAGTTTATCAAATGATTAAGCGTCAAAAGACTTTAAATTTCTTACCAGGAGAAAAATATCTATACAGTAATTCTTGTTATTTCATGCTGGCAATGATTATTGAAAAAGCATCAGGTCTGTCTGTTAAAAATTTTGCTAAAAAAAATATTTTTTCACCATTAAATATGAAAAACTCTCATTTTCATGATAATTACCTGCACATTGTCAAAAATCGTGCATTTAGCTACAGACAAAATGACGTTGGTTTTGATAATTTAATTATGCGGTTTGACTTGGTTGGTTCAGGTGGACTGTATTCTAATATTGAAGATTTATATCTATGGGATCAAAATTTTTATAAGAATAAATTAGGCAAAGGTGATTCTGAAATCTTAAAAATAATGCATGAAGAAGGTGTTTTAAATAATGGTGAAAGTACGGGTTATGCTTTTGCATTACACAACGGAAATTATAGAGGACTTAAAACAGTAAGTCATGGAGGTTCTTTGGCTGGATATCGTACCCAGCTAATGCGATTTCCTGATCAAAATTTTACTGTAATTCTACTTGCAAATACTGCTTCATTTAAATCAAAAACTATGGCTCAAAAAGTGGCAGATCTTTATCTTGAAGATGTTATGGAACCACTTGAAAAGATAATAACTACTGCAAAATCAGAGCAATCTGATAAGAATATTATGTTTAATGTGAAAGATCTCAACCAATATGTTGGCACATATTATAGCGATGAACTCGATGTAAATTATTTAATTTATAATAAAAATAATTCCCTATTTGTCAAAGTAAAAAACATTGAACCTTTTGAATTAAAACCAACCAAAATAGACACTTTTACAAATAGATTAGAATTAGTATTTACAAGAAATCAAAAAAATACAATAACTGGGTTTTTGGTTAATGCAGGTAGAGTTCAAAATTTGATTTTTAAAAAAGAAAAGTAGTATTAACCCTTTAACTTTTCCCATGCAATTTCTGGGTTAATTAACCCTATTCCGGGAATATCATTATTGATAAGTTTTCCGTTTATTGTTTCTATTCCTTTGTATGGATTATTTGTTACACCAAGATTTCCATCTAGATCAACCCAATCTGCAAATGAAGCAAGGTGAAAGGCTGCTGAAATTAAACATGAAGTTTCCGACATACACCCAAGCATAACTTTTAATCCTTTCTTTTTTGCAAGTTTTGCCATTTTCACCCCTTCATTTAATCCTGTTGATTTCACCAGCTTAACACTCATTCCATGGTAAAAATTATCTGCCCTTTCAACATCTTTTAAACGTTGCATTCCTTCCTCCCCAACAACCGGTAATGGACTCTTTGACTTTAGCCAAGCCATTTCATCTTCCATAGCTACTGGCATTGGCTGCTCGACAAAAATTACACCCTGCTCTTTTAACCAATGTATATTTTCTAAAGCTTGAGATTTATCTTTCCAACCTTGATTTGCATCAATATAAAGCGGTTGGTTTGATACACTTCTTACAGCTTCCATTATCTCTCTATCATTATCGCCACCTAGCTTTATTTTAAGAAATTGAAATTCTTTAGCTTCAAGTGTTCTCTCTTTAATAATATCAGGAGTATCAATGCTAATTGTTTTTGATGTACTAATACTGTTTACTCCTGGTAAATCAAATAATTGATAACATGGTTTACCTGCAATTTTTCCCGCAATATCATGTAAGGCAATATCGATTGATGCTTTAACTGCTGTATTACCCTTTTCAATATTATCAACATAATTCATCATTCCTTCAATATCAAAAGGATCATTAAAACCAGAAAGATCGACTTTTGACAAAAATCGAATAGCTGATTTATGTGATTCTCCATATAACGGTGGCATGGATGCTTCACCATATCCAATTACATCTTCAAACTGAATAGCTGTTAATAACAAAGGTGTTGAAGAGCGCGCCCCTCTAGCGATTCTAAATACATGTTCCATGTTTAGAGTATAGGTTTGATAGCTGATTTTAAACATAATTTGATTGATTTTAATTTACTTATTGAATAATATATTCATCATTTGTTCAGCAGAAACCTTACTGATTAATTTAATACTATCTTTTGGTGTTTTATCTCCAATCTCATAAGTTATACTCGTTGCATTATGAGCATATAAAAACCAACCCTTAGAAACCGGTTTTGTGCTTTTTCCCGGCACTTCATTTACTTTATAATTGGGTATATTATTTTCTAAAGCTTTAAACCAGTCTTCATTAAATTTAGGTAGTGTTGTACTAACTGTCTCATCATTTGTATAAAATACATCATACCATGTAGAATGAAAATCTAAACCTAATATTAATTTAGAGTTATTTTTTTTAAGTTCTTTATTAATGAATTTTATGGTTTGTTTTATTTCAGGTTGATTATAAACAGACCAATCTCTATTCAAATCTACACCTCCTGCGTTATGACGCCAGTGGCCTAAATCTACACCATCTGGATTCATAATTGGAAAAGCCAAAACTCTGTATTTACTTAAAAAGTTATTAGATAATTCTGAATCATTTAATAAAGTTTCAACAAAATATTGATATGCATAAAAACCTGTTACTTCAGGTGGGTGTTGACGTGTTAATAATACTACAACTTCTTTTTCCTTTTTATTTCCCAATCCCATATCAAGAACTGGTAAATTTCTACCCAAAGTTGATTTTCCTGCACTTGTAATTGTTACAATATCTTTTTTGTTTTTAGATAAATTTGAATACCAATTTAATACATCAGTCGATGATTGAACTTCTTGAGCAGCAACTATAATAGGTTCTTTGGTAAGATTCAATTTAATTGTAACAATGCTATCCTTTTTTATTATAGATGTTGAATCAATTACACTCCAATTGTTATTAATTTTTAATTTCGGTATGTATCTATGTCTATAACCTTTTGGGTATTTAAATTCATAATAAACAGTTTTAGGTGTGTTTGACCATGTTTTAAATGCATAATAAGCACTATTATTAATTGGTACATTCTCAGGATTAATTATCAATAAAGCTGTACTGTCATTTTTTACTTGAAAATCATTTAAACGTGCTCCATCAAATTCATTACTAGCAAAAATTCCTAAATCTCTTAACGAATAAGTTTGCTTAACCTGTTTTATAATTGTTTTATTCGTAGTATCTACAGGTATATCAAAATCAATTTCTTTTAAATTACTACATGCATTTAAATAAAAAAATATTCCTATCACAGAAAATAGTTTTACTGTATTTTTAAGCTTTGATTTCATTTTATATTTTTATTTAAAGTTGTTTTTTACTTTGGTGTTTTTATAATTGACCCAAAAAATACTGCATTCATAAATAATTTATTAGTACCATACCATGAGCCTCTAAAATTAGGATTATCTGCAAACATTACTACTCTCCCACTTCCCATTTTACTCACAACAATTGACGCTGCTTTACCCATTTTTTCTAAATTTTCTATAGTTATATAACCATCAATATGAGGGCTCTCTGAATACTTAGCAACTGTTGAAAATTTATTCTTACTTGGCATTATAAACACACTATTATTTTTATAAACCGGCAATTTATTATCATGGTAACCAAATCCTAGTGGATGAGTAATATCAAGATCTACTTCAAAAATTGCCCCACCTATACTTTGTTTACCTATTGTTCCTCTGGCGTCAGCATAATTTATCCTATCATTTTGTTTTGAACTATCTTTAATTACTTTTACTAAGCTTTCATCTACAATTTTATTTTTAATCGCCCATGCATTTGACTTAGCCGAAGTTATTAAAGTATTGCCATGAGAAATCCAAGATTTCAATTTTTCTTTACTTTTTTTATCAAGCATCTTATAATTACCCGAAACCATAATAATCACATTGTATTTATTCAAGTCCGTTCTATAAAAATTCCTTTCAGGAACTTTACTAATTGGCATATGCACTCTTTGTTCAAAAAGATGCCAAACTTCTCCTGCCTCATAGGATGATACTCCTCCTTCAACCAACATCATTGCTTTTGGTTTTTTCAATGTTACAATACTTCTACTACCCAATCCATTTCCGCTACTTGTAAAACCAGAATTTACTCCATAGGCTTGAAGATTATATTTTATACTAACAGAATTTACAATAGAATACAACGAATCCTTTGTAATAGCTTGTAAGCTTGAAGATATAAGCAATGCTCCTCTATTAAATTTGGTGTCTTTACCATTAGCCGAAATAGAAAATGGTTTTAATGATGTTTTTACTATCAATCCTTTATCTTGCAAAGCATATAAAGCTGCAGGAGCGTAGTAATCATCCCAAGGAATTAAATAAGCATAATCACTTTTTTGAATACTTTCTAATGATATTTTATTATTCTCGACTGTAATTTCATTTGAATATTTAGGTATTTTAGTTAGTGAATTATATTTCATATTGTAAAAATTCACTAATGACCAAGCTGAAGCATCGTAATAGACACTATCTCTATATTTTTCATAGGTTTCAAATAAAGTTTGAACCATATAATGCTGATTTTGTTTAGTTGGAACAACATAACTATTACCAGCTTTAAATGTTATATTGTTTATATCTAGGTTCTTATCTAAACTATAAACTTTAATTTTATGTTTTAGTAAAACATCTAAAAAAGCTTTTGTTCTATTTTTATCATAATTATCACCAAAAACATATCCCTTAACCTTACTTTTTGAAGCTTTTTCAATTGATTTTTTGAAAAAATCATTCTGGTAAGAGTATAACAAATTTTTGTTTTTGATCGTTGCCTTTATTGTAGCAAAACTAGAAACGTATTGATTTCTAATAGTAAACGGAAAACTTATTTCACCTGTTGGCGTTTCTTGTAAATGACCTCTTGAGCTAGCTTGTTCAAACAAAAGGGCTAATGATCCTTGTAAATCCATATAAGTGGAACCATAACCAGGATATGTTGCATCATATTGTTCTCCAGTAAAATACAAAGAGCCAATTTTATCCAAATCGGCAGAAAACTGTTCGGCAAATAAATTATTTAAGGTTGTGTAATTTTCTTTTGGCGTTACCGGATTTAGCGAAGCAGACATGTTTTTTGGTTCGAAAAAATAGGTACTACTTGTACCCATTTCATGAAAATCAGTTACTACATTTGGATACCATTCATGATACCATTTTAATCTTGCATTACTTTCAGGTTGCACCGCCAATAACAGATCTCTATTCAAATCAAACCAATAATGATTCGTTCTACCTCTTGGCCAACCTTCATTGTGTTCAATATCATTTTTATCGGCTATTAAAGGACTTCCTCTAAAAGTATTTGCCCAATTGGTATGACGATCTCTACCATCTGGATTAATTGTCGGATCCAAAAAAATTACAGTCTCCTTTAAATACTCTTTCACTTTTGTGTTTTCTGAAGCAATCAATGTGTATGCAGTTAGCATTGCGGCCTCGGTACTTGATGGCTCATTCCCATGCACTCCATAAGCCAAATTAATAAAAATAGGTAGATTAGAAAAATCAGTAATATTTGTATTTACATCAACTACTTGCAAATGTTTTTTCTTAATAGCGTCAAAATTTTTATGATTTTCTAATGAAGTAATCGTTAACATTGTTAATTTTCTATTCTCATTTGTCTTACCATATACCATTAATGTAGCTTTATCAGATAATTCGGCTAATTTTACCATATAAGCTACGACCAAGTCATGACGGGTATGATATTCGCCAATTGGATAACCTAAAAATTCTTCAGGACTCGGAATTTTCTTATTAAAAGGTTGATATTCTTCAAAGTAGTAGTTTTGTGAATTGACCTGAATTGAGAAAAAGATAATACAAATTACTATAAATACTTTCTTGTGAGCTTTCATTTCTTGTTTTTAATTATGCATTAAATGTATAAACAATTTTAAAAATTGTGAGTCTTCTTTGTTACTTTTTAATCTATTAAACATAATTTTGCTTTCTCAAATATAAAATAATGGATTATCAAAAAATAATTGATGATTTACATCTCAAATATAAAAAGGAAGTAAATAAAGGTAAAGTTGCTTCTTATATTCCAGAATTGAAAAAAATTAATCCCAATAAATTCGGTATTAATTTATTAACTATATCCTGCGAAAGCTTTGGTGCTGGTGATTATCAAGAAAAATTTTCTATTCAAAGTATTTCTAAGGTTTTTGCTTTAACTCTAGCATTAAAGGAAGTAGGTGAAAAGATTTGGAAACGTATTGGTGTTGAACCTTCGGGCGATCCTTTTAACTCCCTGGTCCAGTTGGAGTTCGAAAGGGGAATTCCACGCAATCCGTTTATCAATTCAGGTGCTTTGGTCGTTTGTGATATACTAATCAGTAAATTAAAAAATCCTAAAGAAGAATTATTGGCCTTTGTTAGAAAATTAGCAAATAATAATGATATCAATTTTAATTTAAAAGTAATTAATTCAGAAAAGGAAAACGGGTACACCAATGCTGCTCATGTCAATTTGATGAAATCCTTTAATAATATTAAAAATGAAATTGATGAAGTTCTTGATTTTTACTATCATATGTGTTCTATAGAAATGACCTGTGAAGAATTATCAAAATCATTTTTATTATTTGCAAATGATGGATTTTTAAAATATAATAATGAAAGAATTATTTCTTTAAG
>DAOVTF010000212.1 GCA_030633225.1 Flavobacteriaceae bacterium | reverse complement strand
CCTAAAAAATCAGCAGCAGCGGTAAAAGCCTGCATTTCAGCATGAGCTGTGACATCATTTAAGGTTTCAGTCAGATTATGAGCTCTAGCTATAATTTTATCCTGACTTACAATAACAGCACCAATTGGAACTTCCCCTTTTTCATATGCCATCTCGGCTTCTTGTAACGCTTTGCGCATAAAATATTCGTGGTTATAAGGACTTTCCATTTTAAAAATCGAGTTTTACTGCTTTTATATTTTCATTATAAGAATTCAAAAAATATTGAAATACATCAGGATTCTTATTGATATAAAATTCACGCACAATACTATTGTTGTAAATATTTATCAGATTTTCTTGTTCTAAAATAACTTTTGTTTGACGTGCAATTGCTTCCCCTGAGTCAATTATTGTAACTTTATCTCCTACAATTTTTTTTAGTTGCGGAATTAAAAAAGGGTAATGAGTGCAACCCAATACCAAAAAATCTATATTCTCTTTTAGCATAGGTTCCATATACTTATACAAAAGATTTGTCATTTCTATAGATTCAATATTACCTGATTCTATTAATGATACCAATCCTTCCCCTATTTGTTTGATTACCCTAACACCTCGAGCAAATTTTTGAGAAGTTTCAAATAATAATTCACTTTCTAAAGTACCGTTTGTTGCTAAAATTCCCACCGTTTTTGTTTTCGAATTTAATGCCGCAGGTTTAATTGCAGGTTGAACTCTTATAAACGGAACGTTATAATGCTCTCTTAGATGTTTAACCGCATTTGTTGATGCTGTATTACAAGCAACAATAATTATTTTACAACCCTTTTTTAATAGAAAATCAGTATTCTTAACACTATACTCTATTATTTTTTCTTTGCTTTTTCCACCATAAGGAGAATTTTTACTGTCTGCTAAATAAATGATGTTTTCATTTGGCAACAATTTATGAATTTCATCATAAATTGTGATTCCTCCAATACCAGAATCAAACATGCCAATAGGATTTTCTCTCATTCAAAGAATTTGTAATGGTAATAACCTGAGTTAAACCTAAGCTGTAAAAAAATATTAGATTGAACTCAGGTTAATAATGTACTTTTGCTTATCAACAAATATAACGGTTGATTTTAAATTGTGTCGAAAAAATATTTAGAACATATTAACAGTCCGGATGATTTAAAAAATCTATCTATAGATGAGTTACCTTTTTTGGCAAAAGAACTTCGAGATTTTATTATTGATATAATCTCAGTAAAAAAAGGGCATTTAGGTTCAAGTTTAGGGGTTATTGAATTGACAATAGCCTTGCACTATGTTTTCAACACACCAAATGACAATTTAATTTGGGATGTTGGTCATCAAGCCTATCCTCATAAAATTCTTGCTGGACGAAAAGATGTTTTTCATACCAATAGACAGCTTGGAGGAATTTCTGGATTTCCAAAAAGAAGCGAAAGTAAATATGATGCTTTTGGTGTTGGACATTCGTCAACCTCAATTTCTGCTGCTTTAGGAATGGCAATTGCTGCTCGTTTAAAAGGAAAAACAGAAAAACATCACATCGCTATTATTGGAGATGCTAGTATTGCTAGTGGAATGGCTTTTGAAGGTTTAAACCATGCCGGTGTTGCCAAATCAAATATTTTAATAATTCTCAATGATAACGAAATGGGTATTGACCCAAATGTAGGGGCGCTAAAAAAATATTTGACATCGGTCAAAAATGGAAATACTAATCAAAAAAATATATTTGAGGCATTAAACTTTTCATATTCAGGTCCTATTGACGGACATGATATTAATACGCTAATTGAGGAATTAAATAGATTAAAAACTATAAGTGGACCAAAGTTTTTACATATAATTACCAAAAAAGGGAAAGGCCTTCGTCAAGCGGAATTAAATCAAATTACCTATCATGCACCGGGTGAATTTGATGCAAAAACCGGAGAATTATCGCCAACACCTGTTAAAAATCAACCTCCAAAATTTCAAGATGTATTCGGGCATACCATAGTTGAATTGGCAAAACATAATAAAAAAATAATAGGTATTACTCCTGCTATGCCTACAGGAAGTTCTTTAAAGTATATGATTGAAGAATATCCTGAAAGAGCTTTTGATGTTGGTATTGCAGAACAACATGCAGTTACTTTAGCTGCGGGAATGGCTTGTGAAGGAATGGTGCCTTTTTGTGTAATTTATTCTACTTTCTTACAACGAGCATACGACCAAGTTATCCATGATGTTGCTCTGCAAAAATTACCTGTTATATTTTGTATTGACCGTGCTGGATTGGTTGGTGAAGATGGCCCAACACATCATGGAGTCTTCGATTTGGCTTTCTTAAGACTAATTCCGAATTTGATTGTTTTTGCTCCAATAAATGAAGTTGAGCTAAGAAACATGATGTACACTGCTCAGCTTGGACTAAACAATCCAATAGCAATTCGATATCCAAGAGGTAGGGGATCTACGATCGACTGGAAACAAAAATTTGAATCTATTGAAATCGGAAAAGGAAAGTTAATTACAAAAGGTGATAAATTGGTTATATTAAGTATTGGAACAATTGGAGAAAATGTTAAAAATGTTATCAAAAAATTTCCTAAAGGAGAAATTACACATTACAATATGCGATTTGTAAAACCTTTAGATGAGAAATTATTGCATCAAGTTTTTGATAAATTTGATAAAATTATTACGATTGAAGATGGAACAATTATTGGTGGTTTTGGAAGTGCTATTGTGGATTTTGGTTTCAGTAATAATTACAAAGATAAAATTATAAAAAATATTGGTATTCCTGACAAGTTTATCTCCCATGGCACCATTGAAGAGTTATTTCAAAAAGTTGGATTAGATGAAAAATCTATTCAAATTACAATTGAAGAATTAATAAATTGTTAATTATACCAAATCAATTCCTTTGATTTTTTTATGTAATAAAATGGCATTGCCATCAGAAAAATTAGAGATTAAATTACAAACGTTTAGAATTCTAACATAAAGGTCATCATCAATTACTTTGTACTTATCGGGTAATAACAACATGATTAATTTATCGTAATTTGAAGGAGAATGATTATAAGTATTATTGATTGCTGTAATAAATACATCTAAGAGATCAGCAATAATTTGATAACCTGCAATTTCTTTTTCAACCACATCTTTACTTTGGTAAATTTTCTCTACACTTAGTTTAATAATATCATTAATTTGAGCCTCATACTTGCATTTTTCTAATAGTGAAATTTGAAAATTTCCCTCTAAAATAGGTTCTTCATTATCTATAAATACGCTTGCTGCTTCTTGAATTAAATTACCTATTGCCAGGGCTCGTAAATAACTTATCCTATCTTTTGTGTTTTGTAAACTATGGTATTTCTTTGTATTTATATTGTCCCTAACTAAATTAATTAAGTATTCAAGAGCATAATCTTCTGAGATCAATCCTAAATTAATGCCATCTTCAAAATCAATAATTGTATAACAAATATCATCAGCTGCTTCTACTAAAAAAGCTAAAGGATGTCTCATATATGCTAAATGATTATCCTTTCTTAATTTTGGTAATCCTAATTCACTTGCAACTTCTTCAAAGAATTTCTTATCACTTTGAAATACTCCATATTTTTTATCAATTATATTTTGAGTTGGTTTTTTAGGCAAAGATTCTTTGGGATATTTCATAAAAGTTCCCAAAGTGGCATACGATAATCGTAAACCTCCTATAATATTATTTTTAGTTTCAGTTAATATTTTAAAACCGTTGGCATTACCTTCAAAATCAATTAGATCTTGCCATTGCTTTTCGTTTAATTGAGCTTTAAATTTATTTCCGTTTCCTGATTTAAAATACTCTCCTATTGACTTTTCTCCACTATGTCCAAAAGGCGGATTGCCAATATCATGTGATAATGCTGCTGCCGCTACAATAGCTCCAAAATCATTTGCTTGATAACCTTTTTCAATCAAAATTGGGTATTTTCCTATAAGGTATTTTCCAACAATTCTTCCTAAAGATCGAGCAACTACTGAAACCTCTAAACTATGGGTTAAACGAGTGTGAACGAAGTCAGTCTTTGATAAAGGTACCACCTGAGTTTTATCTTGTAAACTTCTAAAAGAATCAGAAAAAATAATTCGATCGTAATCTACTTCAAAACCTAATCGGGTTTCATCTTGATCTATTCTCAATCTTTTTTCAGTATCCCCAAATCGTTTTAACGATAACAATTTTTCCCAATTCATGCTTATTTTTTAAGAATTGAAAGATACATTATTTTGAATTTATCCTATTCAATATCAAAAATATTATTCAAAAATTAATTATTCATATTCAATAAGATATCGTAAT
>DAOVTF010000029.1 GCA_030633225.1 Flavobacteriaceae bacterium | reverse complement strand
AATTAAAAAGTTGATTTACAAAAGCTATTCTATCATTTAATCCTATTTGAATATTACTACTCAATAATTTATCATTAAGTGACAATTGTTTCGCATCATCTTTTTTAGTTTTAAACATTTTTTCAGTTTCCTCCAACGAAATCGTATCTTTAAACTCTTCTTTTTGACTCATATCTTCTTTAATAGAATCAAATGTAGGCACAAACAAATCTTCTAAATCTTCAATTTGTTCATCAATTTCATTTTTTTCAATTTCATTTGAAACTTCGTCTTTTAAAGATTCAAAAGACAATTCATGAATTTCTTCGTCAATGATATCTTCCTCAGTATTATCAAATGGTACATCAATGTTAGGTTCGACACCGTCAATAGTAGAATCTTTTAAATTCTCTGAACTATTTTTTTCTTCAGAAACCGATTTAATATTTTCATTTAAAAATTCTAGAACTATAAGCTTTTCATAAATTTCAAGCGCATTTTTGCGTAAATTTTCGGCATCTTCATTATCTTTTAACTGAAGTATTTTCTGAGCAAGATCCTTTAAATCATTTATTAAATTAGTACGCATAAACTTATATTTAATAAGGTGTGTATTTACTTTTCAATAAAAATACAAAATTAACATTTTCAAAAGAATATTCTACTAAAGATTTTCATTACTTTTGTTAAACTAAATGAAAATAATATTTTTCTTTACAATTTTAGCACAAACCTTTTAAGCGTTAAAGTATAGTATGTTTCTTGAAAACACAGTAAATCACACAGAACAATTTGGATGGATTGAAGTAATCTGTGGCTCTATGTTTTCGGGTAAAACGGAAGAATTAATTCGCAGGCTAAAACGGGCACAATTTGCCAAACAAAAAGTTGAAATATTTAAACCTACTGTTGACACTCGTTACGCTGATGAGATGGTGGTTTCACATGATGAAAATGAAATTCGATGTACTCCTGTTCCGGCTTCGGCAAATATTACTTTATTAGCAAATGATATTGATGTCGTTGGTATTGATGAAGCTCAATTTTTTGATGATGAGATTGTTAGAATTTGTAATGATTTAGCAAATAGCGGTGTTAGAGTAATTGTAGCAGGCTTGGATATGGATTTTCAAGGAAATCCTTTTGGACCTATGCCAGCACTTATGGCTACTGCAGAATATGTGACCAAAGTACATGCTGTTTGCACAAAAACAGGAAATTTAGCACATTTTAGCCATAGAACAGTAGCAGATGACAGTCTAGTTTTATTAGGGGAAGTTCAAGAATACGAGCCCTTAAGTAGAGCTGCATATTATAGAGAGATACAAAAAGAGAAAAAGAAATTAGAGGAAAATAAAAATGAGCAATAATCCTACAGTTTTAGAAATTGATACCTCTGCAATAAAACACAATCTTCTATATTTTAAATCTAAAATTCATGAGACTACCAAGCTCTTAGTTGTAATTAAAGCATTTGCTTATGGAAGTGATGCTCTTGCAATTGCGAATATTTTAGAGAAACAAAATGTTGATTATTTAGCAGTTGCGTATACCGATGAGGGTGTTGCATTACGGAAAGCAAATATTACTCTACCTATTTTAATATTACACCCTCAGGTTGATAATTTTGAGACTATAGTTGATTATAATCTTGAACCAAATTTATATAATTTTAAAACATTAAATTATTTTAATGAGATTGCTTCTGTAAAAAAATTAAAAGAATATCCTGTTCATATCAAAATTAATACCGGTATGAATAGACTAGGTTTTAAAGAAAATGACATTCCTCAATTAAAATCAGAATTAAAAAAGATGGACAATTTGAAAATTGTTTCTTTTTATTCACATTTGGCTGCAAGTGAAGATTTTAGTGAAAAGAATTTCACCAAGCATCAAATAGATTCCTTTGTAAGAATAACGGATTCATTAAATGAATCACTTTCTTATATTCCGTTAAAGCATATTTCAAATACTTCAGGAATTATAAATTACCCAGAAGCACAATTTGATATGGTAAGACTTGGTATTGGCTTTTATGGATTTGGAAATGATAAACTAGAGACCTCCAAACTAAAAAATGTTTGTAATCTAAAAACTAAAATATCACAAATTCAATTTATCAAAAAAGGAGAAACAGTTAGTTATAATAGAAAGTATATAGCCAATAGTGATTCTAAAATAGGAATATTACCTTTAGGATATGCTGATGGATTAAACAGAAATTTAGGAAATAAAGTTGGCTCAGTTTATGTCAATAGTGAAAAGGCGCACATAATTGGCACTATTTGCATGGATATTACTATTATAGACCTTAATGGAATTGATTGCAAGGAAGGGGATGAGGTAATTATATTTAACCACCAAGATCATATACTTGAAATGGCCAATAAAACAACAACAATTTCTTACGAAATACTAACTTCTATTTCACAAAGAGTTAGAAGAAAAAGGGTCTAAGTGATTTTTACTATATTCGCTTCTTATAAATTTTAATTATCTAAAAATGTTAAAAGAATTTAAAGAATTTGCTCTAAAAGGCAGCTTACTTGATATAGCTGTTGGTTTTGTAATGGGTGCTGCTTTTAAAAGTGTTGTAACGGCATTTACTACTGGGATAGTTTCCCCTTTGATTGGATTATTGTTTAATACAGACTTTAAAGACTTAAAATGGATTGTTAAAGAAGGGGTTGCTAATGCTAAGGGAGAAATTGAAGGTACGATTGCTGTACTTTATGGTGAATTTATTACTACCGTAATCGACTTTATAATTGTTGCTTTTATAATGTTTCTTATTGTCAAAGCAGTGAATAGAATGAAAAGAAAAGAGGAAGAAATTGCTGTAGAACCTGCCGGCCCAACTCAAGAAGAATTACTTATTGAAATAAGAGATTTGTTAAAAAAATAGAATATTTTTTAGCAATTTCAAAAATTTGAGATTCATCCGATGACTAATAGCCGCAATGTAAAGAGTCATTAGATGAATGATTCAAATACAACCTTTACTATTTTCCTAAACTAAAACAGTAAAGTCCCGCTTATCTTTTAACGTCTTTTACTTTTGTACACCTCTGCAATAGTTGGCGTATTTTTCCCTTCTTCTAGAAGAATTAGGATATCGTTTTTTGCTACTTTTCCAATTTTTAAAACTTTAAAATAAACTCCACATTTATTAGCATTCCAAAATTGCTTGATAACTTTAGCATCTTGAAACCTAATACCTAATTTTACACAAGGTTGACGAGATTTGCTAACTTCTAATTTGCACTCTCCCAATTGATAGATACTACCAACAAAAAGCATTTCTTCATCTAAGTTGCTAATTGTTAAATTCTCACCAAACATTCCAAAATTAAATTCCAAATTTGGATATAAATTTTTCCAATACGCATAGTGATTTTCTCCATAGGCATAAACTGCCTGTTCAATTCCTCCATGATGTTTTCTGTCAATTATATGGTCATTTGCCACATTTTCTTTTCCTAAAACAATACAATCATCAACGGGATATTTATAAATACCGGTTTCATAGGTTTTCTTTTTCCAGACAACTGTTTTCTTTTCCCCAATATTTACAGATATTACTTTCATTGATTCAGATTTCACAAATTATCATTAAACAATTTTACTATTAAGCCATTCTCACAATATATAATTTGAGTATTCATTTATTGAAGTTTTAGTTCATCTACAATCTTTCTATCATTGGATAGACGTGGAATTTTATTTTGTCCACCTAATTTTCCAACAGATTTCATATAGTTGTGAAAACCTTTATTTACAACTTTACTTATTTTTAATGTTTGCAATATATTGCCCTCTAATAGATCGAAATAGTATGAATTCTGTTTTTGCATAGAACTATCAATTTTATTTGCAAAGTCAATTAAATTGTTAGGCTCTTTTTCAAATTCAATAAACCATTCATGATATGGCAATTCTCCTTCTGGTGGGTTTACTTGGGGAGCAACAGTAAATTCATTTATTTTTATATTTGTTCCAACAATTACTTCTTGTAAAGCCTCTTCAACTTCTTTTGCAATAACATGTTCACCAAAGGCTGAGATAAAATGTTTAATTCTTCCAGTTACAATAATTCTATAAGGTTTTAATGATGTAAATTCAACTGTATCTCCAACATTATAAGCCCAAAGCCCTGCATTTGTTGATATAATCATCACATAATTAACCCCTAATTCTACATCAGAAATATCAATTCGCGTAGGATTCTCATCAAAAAACTCATCTGCGGGAATAAATTCATAAAAAATTCCACTATTCAACAACAAGAGCATTCCTAATTTTTTATTAGTTTTATTTTGCTTGTCTTGATATGCAAAAAAACCTTCGGAAGCTGGAAATAATTCTATGGAATCTACTTTTTTACCAATTAAGTTTTCCATGTTTTGACGATAAGGTTCGTAGTTTACCCCACCATAAACAAAGAGATTAAAATTTGGAAAGATCTCACTCACTTTCTTTCCTGTTTTTTCTATTAGTTTTTCAAAATACATTTGAACCCATGAAGGAATACCACTAATTAAATGCATATCTCCAACAATAGTTTCATCAACAATAGCATTAACTTTTGTTTCCCAATCAT
The DNA here is from genome assembly GCA_030633225.1 of Flavobacteriaceae bacterium. Taxonomy (GTDB): domain Bacteria; phylum Bacteroidota; class Bacteroidia; order Flavobacteriales; family Flavobacteriaceae; genus Lutimonas. The sequence continues at coordinate 6,738 of DAOVTF010000029.1, read as the reverse complement.
CAATACAATTCGTATCCCAACTCGGCATACGATTTTTTTGTAAGTAATTTGGAACATAATGAGCGACAATTCCTGAAAGTCTACCCGTTTTTATAACTTCTGAATCATCTATAATTGGGCTACCTTGTAAGAAGATCATTTTTCCATTCACAAAATCTGCATTGCCCGTTTCATTTATATACAATAATAAAGCTTCTTTGGCTGCATCGATATGATTTGGCATTGATTCTTTAGTAAGTGGAATATATTTAGCACCTGAAGTTGTGCCAGAAGTTTTTGCAAAATAGATGGGTTTTCCTTTCCATAAAACATCACTTTCACCAGTTTTTACTCTTTCAATATATGGTTTTAAAGACTCATAATCTCTAATAGGGACTTTAGTTTTAAAATCATTATAAGATTTTATTAAAGCAAATTCATGATCTTTTCCAAAAACTGTATTTTGGGCTTGAGCAATTAAATTTTTAAAAACTACCTCCTGTGTTTCTATGGGGTTATTAGCCCATTGATAAACTTTATTTGAAATTATTTTGGCATAAATTTTTGCAAAGAAGGACTTTATCACGAAACAATATTTATTTAAAATTGATATAGTTAGATGGGTTCACAGGATATCCATCATCCCAAAGTTCAAAATGTAAATGAGGTCCGGTAGACATAGACCCTGTTGAACCTGCACTTGCAATTACTTCACCAGATTTTACTAGTTCACCCTGCGATTTAAAAATAGAAGAATTGTGTTTGTAAACTGATATAAATCCCTGAATGTGTTCAATAATAATAACATAACCAGTATCAGCAGTAAAACCTTCAAAAATTATTGTTCCATCGGCAACAGCCTTTACAGGAGTATCTTTATCAACAGCGATATCAATAGCAAAATGATTTTCCTCAGAATTATAGTTTTGAGTTATTTCACCTTTTATAGGTGATGAAAAAACAATATCTGTATTATCGGTTGCCTGTTCAAAAACACTGAATCGATCTTCTTCTTCAACAGCATTTCTAAAAACAGAATCGATTGCCGAAGGAGCAAAATCAATATTTTCAATTTTTAATTGCTTTAAAACAGAATCTTTATTAAAATCTACCCTTTTTATTTCACCTTTTAATACTTGTTGAATATTTTCAATATATAAATTGTTTACAGAAAGAGCTTGATTTATTGAATCGACTTTGTAAAGCAAATTTGAGGCTTCTTTTTTTAATTCGGTAGATGAATAGCCTTGAATGTACTCTTTAAGCGGGGTAAAGGCGATTAATAATGTTGTTAATGCGATAAGTAAAACAGAAAACAACCCCCCAAAAATAAAGGCATTTAATCTATTTAATTTAAAAGAAAAACGTTCTTCAAACGTATCTTCATTTAATACAACAAAACGGTATTTATAGGTTAATTTTTCTTTTAATTTATTTTTTACGCTTTTCTTATCCATTTTTTACTATTCAAAGCAAATATACAATGTTATTTTTGGTAATAAATTCTAAAAAATAAAAAGCTTAAGACTATTTATAAAAATTCATTTCATCTAAATATTTCCAAACAGAATAAGGTAATAAAGGGCGAAATTCATTTTTCTGTTTAATACATTTTCGAATAAATGTAGAAGATATTTCAACAATAGGAGCATCAATAAAATGAATATTTTTATGCTTATCAAAATTAGATTCTACCTTTCCTTGAGATACTCTTGGGTAAACATAAATTTGATGATTTTGTAAAATAGCTTCTGGATTTTTCCACTTATGAAATGATTTTAAATTGTCTTCACCCATGATTAAACTAAACTCATGTTCCGGATGTTTTTCATACAAATATGTAAGTGTATTTATAGTATAATTTGGCTGAGGTAAATTGAATTCAATATTGGAAGGTTTTAATTTTTTATAATCTTCTGTTGCCATGATTACCATTTGATATCGATGATGGTCTGATAGTAAAGTTTTTTTCTTCTTAAATGGATTATGCGGAGTAACAACAAACCATACCTCATCTAGATCACTAAACTCAGCAATATGATTTGCAATAATCATATGTCCAACATGAATAGGATTGAAAGTCCCAAAGTAAAGTCCGATTTTCATTTTAACCTTTATTTAAAAAATCAGCGACCAATACAGTTGCATCATTTTTTGCTATTTCTAAATTATCATTTATTAAAATTTCATCAAAATATTTGGCCAATTGAAACTCTCTTTCAGCTTTTTTTACTCTTTCTTGTATTTTTTCTTCTGTGTCAGTTTTTCGATTGCGTAATCTTTTTTCCATTTCTTGAATAGAGGGAGGTTGAACAAAAACAGCCAATGTTTGTTCAGGAAATTTCTCTTTGATCCGCAACCCTCCTACAACATCAATATCAAAAATAGCATGTTTTCCTTGATTCCAAATTCTTTCAATTTCAGATTTTAAAGTACCATAAAAATTATTGTTATAAACCTCTTCCCATTCTATAAAATCATTATTTGTAATATGGTTTTTAAAGTTTTTTAAAGAAATAAAATGATAATCTTTTCCATCAATTTCTTCACCTCTTTTTTCTCTTGAGGTTGCCGAAATTGAAAAATCTAAATTCATTTTTTTTTGAGCGAGCAAATGATGAACAATAGTTGTTTTACCCGATCCTGATGGTGCCGAAAAAACAAAAAGTTTACCTGTTTTATTCTTCATTATTACAAAACATTAAGCAATTGTTCTTTAATTTTTTCTAATTCATCTTTCATTTGAACAACTAGTTTTTGCATAGGCGCAAAATTTGCTTTTGATCCAATGGTATTAATTTCTCGACCCATTTCTTGAGAAATAAATCCAAGTTTTTTACCATTAGAAATATCACTACTTAGTTCAGTTATAAAATAATCTAAATGATTATTAAGCCTAACTTTTTCTTCAGTAATATCTAATTTTTCAAGATAATAGATCATTTCTTGTTCAAAACGATTTTCATCAACTGTTGCCTTTAGTTCATTGATTGATTTTAATAATCTTTCCCTAACCGTTTGTAATCTTTCTTCATCAAGCTCTATTATTTCGTTTAAATTTTTTCGAATAGCTTCTATCCTTAACACAAAATCATTATTCAAAACCCTACCTTCATCTTTTCTAAAAATTTGTAGTTGCAAAAGAGCTTCATCAACACTTTTTTCAATAATTGACCATTCATCATTATCCAGTTCTTCTCGTTCTGTTTTTAAAACATCAGGTAATCGCATTGCTATGGAAAGATTATCTGCTTCTTTATGAATATCATCCAGCTGTTTTAAATAATTTGAAACAATAGCTTTATTTATATTTGTTGATGTTTCTTCTGCAGTGGTTTCTGTATAAAATGAAAGATCAATTTTACCTCTAGTAAGTTCTTTTGCCAATTTTCTTCTAACAGAAACTTCTTTTTCTCTGTAAATTGCTGGAATACGAGTGTTAAGGTCTAGATTTTTACTGTTTAAAGATTTTATTTCAATGGTTATCTTTTTTGTGGGTAATTGAATAATGGATTTCCCATAACCAGTCATGGATTGTATCATCGTCTTTTTTTAAAATTAGACAAATTTACTAATAAATTAGACGATAATTTAGTTGACTTTCTCTTTAGATTTATACGTTACTAAAAATACACCTATAAAAATTAGTAAAGTAGCAATTATCTTAATTGAGTTTAAAGAATCACTTCCTACAATTAAGGCATAAACACCAGCAATTACAGGTTGTAAATAAATAAAAATACTTAAAGTTGTGGGCTTTAATTTTCTTATAGCAAGCAAATTAAATAAGTAAGTCAAAAAAGTAGTAAAAACTACTATAAAACCCATACCATAGAATGCCGAGAGAGGTAGACTTGTCCAATTTACATCGTTAAGCTCTCTATATCCAAACGGAATAACCAATATTAATCCAAATAAATATAACCATTTTGCAAAAGTTAATGGATGATATTTTTTTGATAGATTTTTAATTAAAATTAAATATAAAGCATAAGAAGTTGCATTTACTAAAACTAAGAAATTACCTAAAATTTCATTTTCACCAAGCTCGAATGTTTTACCATAAATAATTAATAATGCGGCTCCTGCCATGCCAATGAAAATACCTGAAAGTTTTTTCTTTGTAGCTTTTTCATTTAAAAAAATAGTAGAAAAGGATAAAACAATAATTGGAGAAGTCACCATAATTACGGATGCACTTATAGGGCTTGTCATGCTTAACCCCTTAAAAAAAGTTAACATATTTAAGGCAGTTCCAAAAATAGCTGCCAAAAAAATTCGTGAAAAATCATTGATGGCAATCTTTTCTTTCTTTACAAATGTTCCAGCTATCCAAAATAGAGCTGTTGCTCCGAGCACCCTTAATAAAATAAATCCGTATGGTTTAATATAAAGAGGCATTACGCTCTTAGCAACCGTAAAACTAATACCATAAATTAAGGCAGCTAAAAAGGCAAGTAGAAAAGCAAAATTTCTTGAATTCATTTTTTACCTAAATTGTTTAAACAAGAAAACCACGGAAAGCTCCGTGGTTTAGCTTTATTTAACTGAAATTCAATTATTTATTTTCTTCAAATCTTTTAGAAACCTCTTCCCAATTAATAACATTAAAAAAGGCATTTATATAATCTGGGCGACGATTTTGATAATTTAAATAATAAGCATGTTCCCAAACATCTAATCCTAAAATAGGGATACCACCACATCCAATACCAGGCATTAAAGGATTATCTTGATTTGCAGAAGAACAAACTTCAACTTTTCCTCCGTTTTGAACGCATAACCAAGCCCAACCTGATCCAAAGCGAGTTGCAGCAGCCTTAGCAAATGTTTCTTTAAATGATTCAAAAGAACCAAAAGCACTATTAATAGCATCAGCAAGCGCTCCACTAGGCTCACCTCCACCGTTAGGTGACATCACTTTCCAAAAAAGATCGTGATTGTAATACCCTCCACCGTTATTTCTAACAGCTCCATTATTCATATCTAAATTTTCTAAGATATCTCCAATAGTTTTTCCATCAAGATCAGTATCAGCAATTGCATTATTTAAATTTGTAGTATAACCATTATGGTGTTTTGAATGGTGAATTTCCATTGTTCTTGCATCAATATGAGGCTCTAAAGCATCATATGCATATGGTAATTTTGGTAATTGAAATGACATAATATATGATTTTAAGTAGTTATTATAATTTTAATCAAATATACGTATTATAGATAGTAATTTTTAATTTTACCTAATAGAATCTTTTTATATGATGATAGGTTTGTGTTATATTTATTAGCTGGTTCTTAGTTTATGTAACTCTTCTGCCACAGCATTATGTGTAACTATTTTACCTTCAAGATTTTTAATTATAATCTCTTTTTCATGGAGGTTAGCTTCCAGTTGATTTAAAACATTCATCAAATGCATTTTCATATGTCCTTTTTGTATTCCTGAAGTAGTTAAAGCTTTTAAAGCAGCAAAGTTTTGAGCCAAACCGGCAACAGCAATGATTTCCATCAGTTCTTTAGCAGATGGATATTGTAAAATTTCAAGAGATAATTTTGCCAAAGGATGTAATTTTGTTAACCCGCCCACTGTACCAACAGATAATGGTATTTCAATCCAAAAACTAAAAATACCATTTTCTATTTTTGCATTGGTCAAACTTTTATAGGACCCACTTTTTGCCGCATAAGCATGTGCTCCAGCAGCAACAGCTCTAAAATCATTTCCTGTGGCTAATACAACTGCATCAATTCCATTCATTATTCCTTTATTATGTGTAACAGCTCTATAAGGTTCAACATTTGCAATCTCAATCGCTTGAATAAATTTTTGTGCATAAAATTCAGGGTTTTCATCAAAAAAATATTTAACCTCACAACTCACTTCTGCACGAACTAAACATTCAGGAACATAATTTGACAGAATGCTCATCACAATTTCTATTTCATCACTTTTAAATTCTTCGGCAATAGCTTCTAAACAAGAATTAATAAAATTTGCACCCATACTATCAGCGGTTTCAAAAGTGACATGTAATTGGTAGTAATTGTCTAATTTGGTTGTTTTATCGAGTAGTTCAATATCTAATAATCCGCCTCCTCGTTTACGCATATTTGTTGTAATAGAATCTGTAGCTTTTATTAAATTTTCTTTCTCTTTATTAAAATACTTTTCTAAATTTTTAAAGTCACCTTTGTACATAAAGTGTACCTGCCCAACTTTTTTGGTTGACAATACTTTTGTTTTAAACCCTCCACGAGTGCTCCAAAATTTTGCTACTAAAGAAGCCGCCGCAACTACCGAACTTTCTTCAATTGCCATTGGAATTGTATATGGTTTATTGTTAATTATAAAATTTGGTGCGACGGCATAAGGAATGTAAAAATTAGAAATGGTGTTTTCAATAAATTCATCATGCAATTGTTGCAACTTAGTATTTTGATTGCCATATTGCTTTAATGTTGAAATTCCACTATCTATATCTGTGAAATAGTTTTTTGCTAACCAATTGATCTTTTCATCTTTGGTTAATTTTGAAAATCCAGATACTATTTTAGGCATAAAAAATATTTTTTCAAAGTCAAAGATAACAATAGATTAATAAAGTTTACACTAAATAATTTTGAATTTATCAAAATAAAAGACTGTATTTGATTAAGTAATATCCCTAAAGTTTATTGTTAAAACACCTATCTTTTTAAGATATTTTACGTAAACTTGACAAACTTTTTTTAATATTGATTTAATGAAGTATTTATTTT
>DAOVTF010000124.1 GCA_030633225.1 Flavobacteriaceae bacterium | reverse complement strand
TAATACAATTGCTGGTTGGTCAAATTCATTTAATTATGATGGGCAAATAGATAAACAGTATATATTACCTCTATTTGCAAAAGTTGATAATTGTGGTGACGATCCTAATAAAGATTCCAATATTTACATTGGGGATGTAGAGATTTATTTGTTTTCTAATGGTGATGGAGATGGTAAAGTATTATTTTCTACGGTTAAATATGTAATAAAAAATGATAATTATGAATTATCTGATGTTTATTTATATTTAGATGACTATGAAAATCCTAATAATTTTGATCCGTCTAAAGGTGATTATAATTATGATAATTCAAATAGTTATTGGAATTCAAGTACTTCTTCTTTTGAAAATATGCCATGGCCACAGGGCGATTATAATGTAAGTGATACTTATATTATACCAGAAGCATTAGTATGTAAAGTAAAAACTTCAAACTAAGAAATATACTTTATATTAATATAAATTAAGAGGTTGTTAACAAACAATCTCTTTTTTTGTTTAAAATAGAATAGATTTAATATTTTTGATAAAAAATTATACAGATGCAAAATATAACAGATCGCTTTATTAAATATATAAGTATTGACACTCAATCCGACCCTCATAATCCAAATTTTCCAAGTACGGAAAAGCAATGGGATCTTGCAAATTTATTAGTCGAAGAATTAAAGGAAATTGGTATGCAAGATGTAAGCATTGATGAAAATGCTTATGTAATGGCTACTTTGCCTAGCAATGTCGATTTCGATGTTCCTACAATAGGTTTTATAGCTCACGTAGATACAAGTCCAGATTATTCAGGAACTGATGTTAAAGCTCAAATTCATAAGAATTACGATGGAAAAGATATAGTTTTAAATAAGGAAGATAATATAATTCTATCACCCGACTATTTTGAAGATCTATTGATGTATAAAGGTCAAACCTTAATTACAACCGATGGCACCACCCTGCTGGGAGCTGATGATAAGGCAGGAATTACTGAAATAATAACAGCGATGGAGTATTTAATTCAACATCCTGAAATTAAACATGGAACTATTAAAGTTGGATTTACACCTGATGAAGAAGTTGGTAAAGGTGCACATAAGTTTGATGTTGATAAATTTGGTGCAGATTGGGCTTATACCATGGATGGTAGTCAAGTTGGAGAATTAGAGTACGAAAATTTTAATGCAGCTGGCGCAAAAGTTATTGTTAACGGAAAAATTGTTCACCCTGGCTATGCTAAAGATAAAATGATAAACTCAATGTTAATAGCTGCCGATTTTATAAAATCACTTCCTCAGGGTGAAATACCGCAAGAGACTGAGGGTTATGAAGGTTTTTTCCATTTACATGGAATGAAAGGAGAAGTTGAAAAAACAGAATTAGAATATATAATTAGAGATCATGATATGGAATTATTCCAAAAAAGGAAAAAACAATTCCAAGCTGTAGGAGATAAATTAAATAAAGAATTAGGGTCTAATCTAATCGAAATTGAAATCGAGGATCAGTACTATAATATGAGAGAAAAAGTAGTACCCGTAATGCATATTGTTGATATAGCTGAAGAGGCAATGAAAGATCTTGGCATAAAACCATTGATAAAAGCAATACGTGGTGGTACGGATGGCTCTCAATTATCGTATAAAGGACTTCCCTGTCCTAATATTTTTGCTGGTGGGCATAATTTCCATGGTCGTTATGAATATGTACCAGTAGAATCTATGCAAAAAGCTACTGAAGTAATAATTAAAATTGCTGAAAAAACTGCAAAGAAGTATTTATCTTAGCCAAATGTATAAAACATTTTAAAAAGTCTTAAATGTTTTGTTTAAGACTTTTTAGTTTTAATTAAATTGTAACACTAGTTTTAAAATGAATAGAGAATTATTATTATCATTAGTAAAAAAGTACAAAAGTCCTTTGTATGTCTATGATGCTGAAAAAATTGAGTCACAATATAATAGAATGACCAAAGCATTCTCAAGTGTGAGAAAATTAAAATTAAATTATGCTGTAAAAGCATTATCTAACATCAGTATTTTAAAAATATTCAATTCTCTTGGTGCAGGTTTAGATACAGTTTCTGTACAAGAAGTTCAATTGGGTTTAAAAGCGGGATATGATCCAAAAAATATAATTTTTACACCAAATGGTGTTTCATTGGAAGAAATTGAACAAGCTAAAGATTTGGGTGTACAGATCAATATAGACAACCTTTCTATATTAGAACAATTCGGACAAAAATATCCTAAAACTCCGGTTTGCATACGTATGAATCCACATGTTATGGCTGGTGGAAACAGTAAAATATCTGTTGGTCATATAGATTCTAAATTTGGAATCTCAATTCATCAACTACCTCACATACATAGAGTTGTAAAAAATACTGGAATGTTTATTAGCGGTATTCATATGCATACTGGTTCAGATATTTATGATGTTGATGCTTTTATTCGTGCTACAGAAATTTTGTTTAATGCAGCTGCTACTTTTAAAGATCTGCAATACATCGATTTTGGTAGTGGATTTAAAGTTCCGTATAAAGAAGGTGATATTGAAACTGATATTGAAGAATTAGGGGTAAAACTATCTAAAAGATTCAATGATTTTTGTAAAGAAACAGGTAAAGATCTTACCTTAATGTTTGAGCCTGGAAAATATTTGGTTAGTGAAGCGGGTAAATTTTTAGTAAATGTAAATGTTGTAAAGCAAACCACTTCTACAGTTTTTGCTAGTGTTGACAGTGGTTTGAACCATTTGATAAGACCAATGTTTTATGATTCATATCACCATATTGAAAATATATCTAATCCCAATTCAAAAGAGCGATTCTATACCGTTGTGGGGTATATTTGTGAAACCGATACTTTTGGAACGAATAGAAAAATAAGTGAAATAAAAGAAGGTGATATTTTATGTTTTAATAATGCTGGAGCTTATTGCTTTTCAATGGCTTCAAATTATAACTCACGTTATCGTCCGGCTGAGGTATTGGTTTATAAGGGGAAAGATTATTTAATTAGAGAAAGAGAAACTATTGAAGATTTAATACAAGGTCAAATTGAAATAAATATCTAATCTTAAGCCATCAACTAAAGTATGGTCTCATCAAAATTTTGGTCAACTATCGTTTTTACTTTAGCACTTAAATAATTCATGTATTTGTAATTGGAATGCTCTAGAATTACTATAACTAAATCTGAATCAGTATATTGTTTTATTGAAGTGCTGAATCCATTCCATTTTCCATTGTGGTAGATAATTTTTTCCGAGTTTTCATTCTTAATTCTAAAGCCAAACCCATAAGGAACATTTCTATTGTATTTTGTTTTGCCCTTAGTATACATTTCATATAAAGAAGTATCAGAAATTATTTTACAGCTATTTAATGCATTCACCCAAATTAATAGATCTTCTGCCGTTGAATAAACATTCTTATCCCCAACAATTGCATCATTAACAGTACCTGAAATTACAGCATATCTTCTTCTTCTATGAAGTCTATACCCTTTTAATTGATTTTCATTAATAGAATCTTTTTCAAACCTATAAACAAAAGAGTTTTTCATATTTAAAGGATTAAAAATATTTTTGTCAAGAAAAACACCATAATCCATTCTTGATACTTTTTCAACAAGTGAAGCTAAAACAAAATAACCTGTGTTTGAATAATCAAATCTTGTACCCGGTCTAAAAAATAAAGGAAGATTATAGTCAGCCATCATTTCAATCATTTCTGAATTGACAGGCGGTAATTCATTTTCCCATTTATGTTCAGCTAACCAAAAATATTTTGGTAATCCTGACGTATGATTTAACAAATGCTTAATAGTTATATTTTTATAAGGAAAATTTGGAAAATATTCAGTAACAGGATCATTCAAACTAATCAACCCTTGTTCATAAAGAATTAATATAGCAGTTGCTGTAAATTGCTTACTAACTGATGCTAATTGAAAAGTAGACTTATTATTAAGTTTAGTTTTAGTTTTAAAATCCGCATACCCATATTCATTATTAAATATCAATTTTCCATTTTTAGCAACTAAAACACTTCCATGAAAACCATGCCTTTTATTTAATCGATTAAAAACAGAATCTAATTTATTGGATACATTTTGGGTTGCCGATAAGGGAAATTTGCTAAAAAGAGGTTCATCAATCTTTTTGGTTTTTACAGGAACATCTTTATAAATTGCATCTGTAGTATTAGTTGCACTAAAACTATTGAATACAAGAAAAATAATCACAATAAAATACTTGATATTTTTACTTTCCTTTAAAACCACAATTTTAATTTTTAAATTAATTATTGGAAAGTAAAAAGAGAAACTCTTACTTTCATAGCAATTTATTAATAATAAAGCTTGCCTGTTTAGCGGAATAACTTTATTGATAATTCAAAATTAAAACTTAAAAAAATGGTTATTTTGACGATATATTTTAATAATGAACACTTTTTAAACGAACAATTATTAAATATATTGGGTACAAAAAAAAATTAAAGTAGTAGTTATTTACTTTTGTAATATCTTTCTATTCATAGAAATAGAATCAGTTTGAATTTTTCCTTCTTAGAATAGAATTAAGAAATTTTTATTCGGGATACTCAATCCTTAAATGGTAAATATTATTAAGCTTCTTTTTAATTACTTTTTTTATGGTTTGAATTTCTTTAAAAGTAATATCTGCATTCATAAACTGCCCGTTACTCATTTGACCACTAATAATTTTTTCAACTAAATCATCAATTAATTGAGCTGTTGGGTCTTTAATGCTTTTTGATGCTGCTTCACAAGCATCACACATCATTAAAATGGCAGTTTCTTTTGAGAAAGGAATTGGTCCTGGATATTTAAATTTATTTATATCTACTGAACCTGGAGTTAGTTCTTCTTGTTTTTTATAAAAATAATAAACTGTATTTGTACCATGATGTGTTCTTATAAAATCAATTATTCTATCGGGTAAACCATTTTTTTTAGCCAATTCAACACCTTTCAATACATGATCAATTATAATAGTTGCCGATTCATTTGGAGGTAATTCATTATGTGGATTAACACTTGTTCTTTGATTTTCTGTAAAATACATAGGATTACTCATTTTACCAATATCATGAAAAAGTGCGCCAGTTCTAACTAACATAGCATTTGCTCCTATTTCATTTGCTGATGCCTCTGCTAAATTAGCAACTTGCATAGAGTGTTGAAAAGTACCGGGTGCTTTTTCATTTAATTCACGTAATAATTTTGAATTGGTATTTGATAATTCCAAAAGTGAAACATCTGAAACTAAATTAAATAGTTTTTCATAAACTAAAATTAGAACTAATGATAAAAATGATAATACTCCGTTTAGTGCAAACATCACAAAATACGACCATTTCAAATTTTGAGCATTTCCTTCTTGAATAATTGAAAAAGCAAAATAAGCAAGAATATAGACCGCTGTAATTTTAGTAATGGAAATAAATAAATTAGCACGACGATATAATTCTGATACTGTTAATATTGTGACAATACCAGCAATGGTTTGTAAGAAAATAAATTCAAAACTATTTGGCACTATAAAACCTAAGATTAAAACTGTTATAAAATGTGTGAACAATCCTAATCTTGCATCAAAAAATGCTTTTAAAACAATTGGCAAAACAATTATTGGAACAACATAAATATAGCTTACCCAATACTTTTGAACTATGGTAACTAATAAAATAATTAATAAAATATTTAAAAATATAAAGGTAAGTTTCGTGTTGTTTTCAAAAATTTCTGGTCGATATTTTGCAAGAAAAAGCATTAACATTAGCAAAACCAAGGCTACTAATATGGTATAACCTAAAACTATCCAATAATAATTAGATTGGCTCCAAAGTTGTGAATCATATTCCTTTTTTAATGAAATTAATATTTCGTACTTATTTCCTTCAACAACATCTCCTTTTGATATAATACGCTCATTTTCTGTAACTAACCCTTGCGTAACTGTAATGTTTTTTATTTCTTCATCAACAACTCTTTGGGTTAATTCATTGTCATAAAAAATATTTGGTTCTAGAATATCAAAAAATAAAGTTGTAAAACTATCTTCTATTCTTTGATACTGGGTGCCTCGAAAATGCTCATTTATTGAAGGAACTAACATATCCGTTGTAAATAAATTATCCGATAAAATATCCTTAGCTTCGTTACCTATTCTTAAAGTTATTAAAGTATTTTTCGATATTTTATTATTATCTGATTTATTTAAAAATCCCGTTTTATAAACCTTATTTATAAATTTTGAACCAAATAATTTAAGCCTTTTTTTATTGAAACCAGTGGCTGAAGAATCTTCATAAACAAAAAGAATTTGTTTATCATATTTTTCTCTTACTTTTTCAATTACTTTTTCCTTTTCAGTAAAAAACAATTGTTTATTCTCTTCAATTTCTTGAGTTTCATTCTTAATATCAACTTCAGATTTTAGAATTGCAAAATCAAAAGGAGCATATAAATTTTCGTATTGCCAGGGT
>DAOVTF010000027.1 GCA_030633225.1 Flavobacteriaceae bacterium | reverse complement strand
TTAACTCATTATTTATGAAAAGATATTTATTTATTTTCTTGATATTAATTGTTTCCTGTAATAAAAAAACAGCACCTATCACTATAGAAGAGAAACCTTTAAACAATTTTATTCTAGCCTTTGGTTCTTGTAATAACCAAAACATTAAGAATACTATGTGGAATGAAATTTTAAAAAATAATCCCGATGTTTTTGTTTGGGGAGGTGATATTATTTACTCAGATACTTATGACATGGTATTAATGAAAAAGAATTACGAAAAGCAAAAAAATGATTCTGCATATCAAGCTTTCGTTAAACAGGTTCCAGTTTTAGGCACATGGGATGATCATGATTACGGAATAAATGATGGCGGACTTGAATATGATAAAAAGGATAGTGTTCAAAAACTATTTCTAGATTTTTTTGATGTTGATTCTTTGGATCAAAGAAGAGCACGCAAAGGTGTTTATTTTTCCAAAAAATTCAAGATAGATAATAATTTTATAAATCTAATTATTCTAGATACTCGATATTTTAGAAGCTCACTAACAAACGATTCAACTGGTCTAAAAAGGTATGTTCCAAATAATTATGGTAAGGGAACCATGCTTGGAGAAAAGCAATGGCAATGGTTAGAAAGTGAGTTAAATAACTCAAATTCTAATTTTAATATAATTGTGAGTAGTGTTCAATTCTTATCTTTTGAACATGGTTTTGAAAGTTGGGGAAACATGCCTCACGAAGTCGATAAATTGAAAGAAATTATTTCAAATTCTAAAGCAAATGGTGTTATTATCTTATCAGGAGATAGGCATATTGCCGAAATTTCCAAAGATACAATTCCAAATCTAAAATATCCATTAATTGATATTACAGCTAGTGGATTAACACATAGTTATTCCTCATTTAGCGGAGAAGAAAATCCTTATAGAATTGGCAATGTAGTTTTTGATAAAAATTTTGGGATTTTAATATTTGATATGAAAAATAATTCTGTCGAAATGGAAATAAGAGGAGAAAACAATAAACTTTACGAGACGTACAGTCAAAAATATTAAACTTTTTAATTGGTGCTCTTTGTATTTTGATCAAATAGAGTATTTTTGCACAAAATTTAAAACTAATAAAAAATAATGGCAACAAATAGAACATTTACAATGCTAAAACCAGATTCACTTGAAAAAGGAAATACTGGTGCAATCCTTGAAAAAATTAGTGCTGCAGGATTTAAAATTGTGGCAATGAAACAAACTCAAATGACTTTAAGAGATGCTAAGGCATTTTACGCAATTCATAATGAAAGACCATTTTTTGGTGAATTGGTTGAATATATGACTAGAGGTCCAATTGTTGCAGCAATTTTAGAAAAAGAAAATGCAGTGGAAGATTTTAGAACTTTAATTGGAGCTACAAACCCTAAGGAAGCTGCAGATGGTACTATTAGAAAATTATTTGCTGATTCGATTAGCGAAAATGCCGTTCATGGTTCTGATAGTGATGAAAACGCTGCTATTGAAGGAACATTTCATTTTTCTGGTAGAGAAATTTTCTAAGTAAAAACTTATACATTCAAAAAATCCAATGAGTTCTCATTGGATTTTTTGATTTAAACTAATTTGATATTCTTAATTAAATCTTTTTTTAAAGATGTATTTAACATATCAATAATTTTATTCTTTCCGTAGCTCAATTCTTCACGTAAAGGTGCAGAACTAAGTTTGACAATCAAAGTGTTTTTTCGCAATAAAACAGATTCTGTATAACTTACAACACCATTTCCCATTACATCTTTCCAAGCTTCTTTTACTGTAATTTGATCAATACCTTTTTGCAATTTATTTTCTTGCAACATATTTTGCATCAAATCTTTAATCTTAAAAGTTTCATTTTCTCGTTTGGACATTATTTGCTTAACTCTATTATTTAATTCAGTTTAATTACTTCAATTCAAACATTTTATAGCTTTGCTCTGTTTTCTTTATTAAATTTTCAGTTCTTTCAACATGAGTATCTGATATAAATAGTTGCCCAAAATTTTCATCATTTACTAAAGATAAAAGCTGCCCCACTCTATTATCATCTAATTTATCAAAAATATCATCTAATAATAATAAAGGTTTAAAACCTGCTTTTTGCCTTAAAAAATCAAATTGTGCTAATTTTAAAGCAATCAAAAATGATTTTTGCTGGCCTTGAGATCCTGTTTTCTTTATTGGGTAATCGTTGATCTTAAATAAAAGATCATCTTTATGTACTCCAACAGATGTAAATTGTAATATCCTATCTCTTTCTAAATTACCCTTTAATAATTCACTAAATCTTAATTTATCTAACTGAGTTTTATAAGATAATGAAACATTCTCTAATATAGTTTCATCTCGACTATTATTAATTATGTGACTGTATCTCGATTTAAAAATAGGAACAAACTCTTCAATGAATTTTTTACGTTTTTTAAAAAGTTCCTCTCCAAAATTAATCAATTGTTCGTTATAAACTTCAATATTTACAGCATCAAAAGTGTGATTTGCAGCGAAATATTTTAATAGTGAATTTCTTTGAGAAAGTATTTTATTATATTTTATCAAGCATTGTAAATAATCTCTATCATTCAACGAGATAATACTATCCATGAATTTTCTTCGTAAATCACTTCCTTCAACAATTAAATTAGAATCTGAGGGCGAAATAATAACTAATGGAATTAAACCAAAATGATCTGAAACTTTTTCATATTCCTTTCCATTTCTTTTGATAACTTTTTTAAGTCCTTTTTTAAAACTGCAGTTTATAATTTCTTCTCTTTCATTTTTATCAAAAATACCATCTAAAACAAAAAAATCTTCACCATGTTTGATATTCTGAAGTGAAATACTATTGAAATACCCTTTTGAATAAGCCAAATAATAAATTGCATCTAAAACATTTGTTTTACCAACACCATTATTACCAACTAAACAATTTATTTTACTATCAAACTCAAATGATTTTGATGCAAAATTTTTGTAATTAATAATTGATAATTTTTTTAAATACATATTGAATTTGAAAATTTAACATAGAATATTGAAATTCTACCACACTAACCATACCTACAACATTGTTAATCAGTTTACTAAAATAATACAGCTTTATCGTAAATAATCCATACAAAAAAACAAAAATTAAGTATAAAATAAGTTATATTTTTCAATAAAAATTATACTTTTGCGAAATTAATTTAATATACCAATGGCAACATATAAAAAGAAAGGAAATAAAGTAAAGAAAGGTTCGCAAGTTAGCCTTGAAGATCAAAGCACAACTGCAGAAGTTTTTAATACTTTAGATGATACCGCTTCAAGATCGGAGCAATGGGTTGAAAAAAATCAAAAAATAATTTTTACCGGACTAATTGCTGTTGCAGCAATTATCTTAGCATATTTAGCTTATAATAAATATATTTTAGAGCCAAAAGAAACTGAGGCAGCAGATGAGCTTTCTTACCCAAAAGCATATTTTGAGCAAGCTCAAAATTCTACATCAGAAATTGATTCGTTATACAATTTAAGTTTAAATGGTGCTGATGGAAAATATGGTTTAATTGATATTGTTGATAATTATAGCAATACCAAAGCAGGTAATTTAGCGAAATATATGAGCGGAATTGCATACTTAAAAACTGGTGATTATGAAAATGCAATCAAATATTTAAATGATTTTTCGTCTGATGACGAAATGTTAGGTGCTTTAGCCTTAGGGAATATTGGTGATGCTTTTGCTGAAATAGACCAACCAAAAGAAGCACTTCAATATTATATCGATGCAGCTAATTATAAAGATAATAATTTTACTTCACCTCTTTATTTATTCAAAGCAGGTAATACTGCAATGGAATTGAAAGAGTTTGATAAAGCAGAAGATTATTTTACAAAAATTAAAGATGATTATTCAAAATCTGAAGAAGCAAAAAATATTAATATCTATATCCAAAGAGCACAATTTACAAAAGAATAAAAGCTATTAACTTATGGCTACAACCAATTTATCAGCTTACGATAAAAACACAATCCCAAATGCGAAAGATTTTCGATTTGGGATTGTTGTTTCTGAGTGGAATTTTGACATTACAGATAATTTACGAAAAGGTGCTTTTGATACATTAATTGAAAATGGTGCTTTAGAAATAAATATTGTAACTAAATTTGTACCAGGTAGTTATGAATTAATTTTTGGATGCAAACACCTTATAAAAAATCAAAAATTAGATGCTGTAATTGCTATAGGGAATGTAATTCAAGGAGAAACTAAACATTTTGATTTTGTTTGTGAAGCAGTTAGTCAGGGCATTAAAGATATTAATCTTCAATACGATGTTCCAACCATTTTTTGTGTTTTGACAGATAATACTAAAAAACAATCGATTGAAAGGTCTGGTGGAAAATTTGGCAACAAGGGTATAGAATCAGCAATTGCTGCTATAAAAATGGCTGCACTAGCTTCAACTTGATATTATCTTTTAATCCTAAATTAAAATTTTAAAATTTAATCTCAACAACTGTTTTTCATCTGCAGACATAAAAATTGTAAAGGTTGAAAAAAAGTGATTTAACATAACTTTATTTGAAAAGCTAATCATATTTCTGTAATTTTGTTAATCCCAAATAAATGAAATGCTATGTTTGGAAATACCTTTAAGCCAAGAGCTCATTATGTTTTTAATTATAAACCTCGTTATTATGACGAGCGTAAAGAACGTTTGGAAAGCTTAAAGAAAAAATATGAACAGAAAAAAACTTCTACAAATGATATACCAAGTATTTCACTCACTAAGGATAAACTGAGATCTGATTGGGTAAGACAAAAAAAAGTACCAATGGATAAAGGTGTTAATCGCCGTTTAGCTATTATAATTGCTATTTTAGTTGGTATTGTAGCCTATTTTTTTGAATTGCATAAATTATTTTAATGTCAGATCTTATTCAATTACTTCCTGATAATGTGGCGAATCAAATTGCTGCGGGAGAAGTGGTGCAACGACCATCTTCAGTGGTTAAGGAATTACTTGAAAATGCCGTTGATGCCTCTGCAACAGAAATTAAATTGATAATTAAAGATGCAGGAAAAACTTTAATTCAAGTAATTGATAATGGATTTGGAATGAGCCAAACAGATGCTCGTTTAGCTTTTGAGCGTCATGCTACTTCAAAAATTAAAACCGCAAACGATTTGTATAACTTACATTCAAATGGGTTTAGAGGTGAGGCTCTTGCATCTATTGCAGCCATTTCGCATGTGACATTAAAAACCAAACAAGAAAATACAGAGATAGGAACACAAATTAATATTAATGGAGGTGAAATTATCTCTCAAAAGATGGTGACCACAGGTAAAGGTTCTAGTTTTGAAGTAAAAAACCTATTTTATAATATTCCTGCTCGTAGAAATTTTTTAAAATCAAATGCTGTTGAAACAAGACATATTATTGATGCTTTTCAAAGAGTAGCTTTTACTTATCCTAATATTTCATTCAGCTTATTTCATAATGATAGTGAAATTTATAATTTGCCGTTAGGAAAATTAAATTTAAACTCCGGTAATTTAAGACAACGAATTGTAAATATTTTAGGGAGTAACACCAATGAAAAATTAGTTCCAATTAAAGAAGAAACTGATATTTTAAAAATTGAGGGGTTTATTACAAAACCTAACTTTGCAAAGAAAAAGCGTGGAGAACAGTTCTTTTTTGTCAACAATCGATTTATAAAAAGTGCCTACTTACATCATGCTGTTGTTAATGCATTTGAAGGATTATTAAATCATGGGTATCATCCCTCCTATTTTTTATATTTAACAGTTCCGCCAAATAGTATTGATATTAATATCCATCCAACGAAAACGGAAATAAAATTTGATAATGAGCGAGATCTTTATGCTATAATTAGGTCAACTATAAAACATAGCTTAGGGCAATATAATGTTGCTCCGGCTTTAGATTTTGAAAGAGATTCTACCTTAGACACCCCATATTCATTTAAAAGTAAAACTAAGGGACAAACTCCAAGTATTGAAGTTGACCCAGATTACAACCCGTTTAAAGCAGACTCTGATTATACTTATAAAAGCCATAAAAAAGAAATTCCGGCCAATTGGGAAACCTTATATTTGGGCAATGAAGCTGAAAAGGAAATTATTGACAATATTGAAGTCGAATCTGTTGATATAAGTCAGCAATTATTTGATGAATCAAATCTGTCAATTTCACATTCAACACATCAAATTCATAAAAAATATATTGTAAGTTCTATAAAATCAGGTATGGTTTTGATCGATCAAAACTATGCACATCAACGCATTTTATATGAAAAATATTTAAAAAAAATAACTATTGAAGATTTTGGTAAACAGCAATTGTTATTTCCTTTAAAGATTAATATTAATAAATCAGATATTTCTATTATTAAAGAATTAAAAGATGATTTGAACGGTGCTGGGTTTAATGTAGCGAACATTTCAAAAGATTCTGTTATTTTTGATTCAATTCCTTTAACAATCTCACAAGATCAAGTTATCGGAATATTAGAAGTACTTATTGAAAATATTAAAAATGAAGTACCTGATTCTAATTTTGGTCAGATTGATATTATTGCAAAAAGTTTTGCTAAAAATCTAGCTATAAAATCAGGAGTAAAACTTACAAATAAGGAGCAAGAAAACATTTTGAATAAATTATTTTTGTGCAAGGAGCCAAATTTTTCTCCTTTTGGAAAACAAACCTATATCACTATAACTTCAGAAGAGTTAGAGAATAAATTTAAATGAAATAAATTATGGGAAAAATTACAGATGCTGTTAAACATTTAATCATATTAAATGTTATTCTATTTGCTGCCAGTCAATTCATGGGTTTGAATTTATCTAATTGGTTGGCTCTTTATTTTCCTAAAAGTGAAAATTTTGGAATATGGCAGTTTGTGACTCATATGTTTATGCATGGTGGGTTTACTCATATACTTTTTAATATGTATGCACTTTGGGCATTTGGTTCTCCCTTAGAGCAAATGTGGGGCCGAAATAAGTTTTTATTCTTCTATTTTTCTGCAGGGATTGGAGCGGGGTTGATCTATACAGCAGTGAATTATTTTCAATTTAATAATATATTCAATGAATTAGTAAGTGCTGGAATATCAAATTCTGAAATTCAAAACTTATTAGAAACGGGTAGATATAATACTGATATTTTAAATCAGGTTTCAGAAAAAAGATTAACCGACCTATATCAAATATATAATACTCCTGCCGTTGGTGCATCTGGAGCAATTTACGGTGTATTAGTGGCATTTGGTATGTCATTTCCAAATGCTAAACTTGCATTAATTTTCTTACCTGTACCAATTGCAGCAAAATATTTTATTCCGGTTTTAATTGGTTTAGATCTATTTTCTGGACTTACAGGATTTTCACTTTTTGGTGGCGGAATTGCCCATTTCGCACATGTTGGAGGGGCGATTATTGGATTTATTATAATGAAATACTGGCAAAAAAACCAATTCAAACGTTGGGATTAATTTAAATATAATTTTAGTGAACAACTGGATAGACAATTTAAAACAAAAATATTTAATTGGAAATATTGTTGAAAAAATAATATTTATCAATGTGGCTATTTTTATAGTTACATATTTGTTTAATACCTTATCTTTTTTGTTTAAATCTGAAGGCAATTTTATTATAAATTGGTTTGCTTTATCCCCTCACTTAAATACTATTATTTTTAAGCCTTGGACAATTATTAGCTACGGATTTATTCATAGTGGTTTTTTTCATATTCTATTTAATCTTTTATTCTTGTACTATATAGGAAATTTATTTTTAGATTATTTTAGTAAAAAACAATTTTTAGTTTATTATTTACTCGGTATCATTTCAGGCGGAATAATATATTTATTGAGTTATAATTATTTACCCGCTCTAAAGACTCAAGAAACTGTTTTGGTAGGTGCATCGGCTGGAGTAACAGCAATTTTAGTAGGTATAGCCAGTCATATTCCTAATTACGTATTAAGATTTAGGTTTATTGGTGGTATTAAGTTATTATATATCGCTATTGCTTTTATAGCTTTAGATCTTATTCAAATTCCGAATGGAAACGCTGGAGGACATTTAGCACATATTGGTGGAGCTATCATTGGATATTTGTTAACTGTTTACTTAAATCAAGGAAAAGGAATTATTGAATGGTTTGAAAATTTATTTATTTCTAAGAAACAAAAACCATTAAAAACAGTTTATAAAAATAAGCAACCTTATAAATCTAATATAAACAATCCGAAAGGTCAACAAATTAAAATTGATCGGATTCTAGATAAAATTAGTAAATCAGGTTATGATACTTTGACAAAAGATGAAAAAGATTTTTTGTTTAAAGTTGGTAAAAATTAACAAAAATATTTCCCTTGAAGAATTTATCTTTTGTAAATAAAATATTTTTTCTAATCAACAATATATTTGCATTGTTGTTTTTCGCCTCATTTGTAATACCATATATTTCACCTAAGTCTATTCCTTTATTATCAGTTTTAAGTCTTTCAGTTCCGTTATTAATATTTATTCATATTCTTTTCGTTTTGTATTGGTGGTTGATAGGTTTTAAAAAACAGTTTTTTCTATCTGCTTTATGTATTTTACTGGCTATAAGTTTTTCATTTTTCCCATATAAATTTAAAGAAAAAAAAGTGATAAGCGGAAATGGTTTTAAAGTGATGAACTTTAATGTAAGATTATTTAATCGTTACCAATGGATTGAAAATAAGAGTATTTCTAAAGATATTTCAAATTTTGTTAATCAAAAGGAATTAGATATTTTGGCTATACAAGAGTTTTATCCATCTAAAGGGTTATCGTTTGATTTTCCTTATAAATATGTAGAATATAAAGGAAAGAAAAAAGATTTTGGACAAGCAATTTATTCAAAATATAAAATTGTGAATCATGGTTCATTAGATTTTAAAGGATCTTCAAATAATGCCATTTTTATAGATATCATTAAAAACAGTGATACGTTACGAATTTATAATTTACATTTTGAATCACTAGGAGTTCAAACTAAAAATGTTGATCTAGATAATTTAGATGAACAAAAGTCAAAAAAATTATTAAAAAGATTAACATCCGCATTTTCAAAGCAACAAGATCAAGTTGAACAATTTTTGAATCATAAAAAGAATTGCAATTATAAAATTATTATTTGTGGAGATTTTAACAATACCGCATACTCATGGGCATATCATCAGGTTAAAGGTGATTTTAAAGATACTTTCTTAGAAGCAGGTAAAGGCTTTGGGAAAACATTTATGTTTAACAAATATCCTTTGAGAATTGATTTTATTTTGGTAGATGAAAAATTTAATGTGAATCAGCATCAAAATTTCAACATAAAACTATCTGATCATGAACCAGTTTTAGCTAAAATTAGCTACTAAATTGAATTCGAATTTATCCTTTAAAAAACAATTAAAACCTGCATTCCCCAAATCGTTTTATTTGAAGTAAAGTCATATTCTATTGGTGCAATTGCAGAATAAGTTTGAAGTTTATTTTTTGTTTTATACCCTAAACCATCTAAAATTTGATTGAAAGGATCCATAATAAAAAGAGAAGTTCCTCCTAAAAATCTTGAGTTTAAAACCTTTCTTTCATTTCTAATAATGTTCCCTTTCCATCTAAAGAATTGTTCCCCTAGAAAAGAACCTAATATTGGCGTGATCAATAAATCTTGCCAAGAAGGAATTTCGGCGAAAGCCTCAATTCCATATTCCCATAAAACAGTAGACATAAATGCTGAAAAGGCAAAAGATTCCCATTTATTATAACCACTACCTCTTGCACTCATAAAATAAACTGCACCTGCCCATGGATGCATGATCCAATTTAGAAATATATCATCTTCATCCCAAACTGGTCCTGCTTTAACATTATCTTTCCAGCGGTTAACCATTCCATAATCTAACATTTCTTCTTTATTCCAATTTGTAAAACTTTCTGGTAATACCCATAAAATACCAAACGAAGCTACGGCAGCACCCATAAACAAACCCGTATTTAAAAGCAACCTTTTAGGATCTTTTACAGGGTCATATACTTGATATTTATGATGGTAATATTTTGAATATTCTGTCTTGTAGCTATTTGTACTTATGCTATTTATAACATTAACTTCATTATTATACAATAAATTATTTCCAAAATGCAAAGATTTTGTTTGTGTAGAGATAGGAGTCTGAAGTTTAGCATCCGCCTGCCCATAAATAACGTTGTTATAATACAGACTTACTAACAATAAAAAAATAAAGAAGTACCATTTATTTTTCATAGCTCGCAAAGATAATAGATTCTCTATTATAAATTGTTTTTAAAAGTTGATTTAAGGTCAATTTCGGTTAAAATATCAAAATCTTCTTTTTTTAATTCTTGGGTTGCTTTTTCTATTACAGATTCGAAATTCATATCTTGGCTAAGTGCTTTATATATAAAAAAACTCATAATTATTGTATTTTTTGTTTATCAAATATTTTAAAATTTTATAGAGTGAAATTAATCAATTTTCAAATAGTTTTTTTGACACAATAAGTTAAAGAATTGATTTAAATAAAAACTTATATTTGTAAAAATATATGAAAATGAATTATATACTGTTTGATGGAAGTTCTCGTAATAACCTACTCCCCTTGACCTATACCAAACCCGTAGCCGATATTAGAATTGGAATTTTGACTATTCGTGAAAAATGGGAAAAAAGATTGAACACAACAACTACTACCATAACTGAAGAGTATTTAGAAGAAAAATACCCTATGGTAGAAATGGAGCAAAATATCATGATCAATGCTTCCTTTTTACCAACCGGTAAGTTGACTGATTTGATAAAGAGTTTGAATAATAATCAGGCTATTTTTAAAGACGAAGAAGTTGTGGCTTTTTTCACTTCCGATTCGCAAGAAGAAGTTGATTTTAACACTTATGAAATTATCAATTATGAGAATAATCTAATTCAAATGAAAAATGCCTGGGATATATTTTCATTCAATGGTGAAGCTTTAAAAGCTGATTTTGACTTAATTACAGAGGAAAGAATATCACAATCAATCCCTGATTCAGTTTACTGTATCAATAAAGGTCAAATATTTTTAGAGGAAGGAGTTGAAATTGAGATTGGCGTATTAAATGCATCTAAAGGTCCGATTTATTTAGGTAAAAATACTCAAATAATGGAAGGAAGTATCATACGTGGTCCTTTTGCCATGGGAGAACATTCTGTTGTAAAAATGGGAGCTAAACTATATGGACCTACTACATTAGGTCCAAAATGTAAAGTTGGTGGTGAAGTTAATAATTCTATACTTTCAGGATATTGCAGTAAAGGACATGAAGGGTATTTGGGAAATGCAGTAATTGGCGAATGGTGTAATCTTGGTGCAGACACCAATAACTCTAATCTTAAAAATAATTATGCCGAAGTTAAAATGTGGAATTATGATGAAGAACGGTTTGTGAAAACCGGATTACAGTTTTGTGGTTTGGTCATGGGAGATCATTCAAAATGTGGAATAAAT
>DAOVTF010000181.1 GCA_030633225.1 Flavobacteriaceae bacterium | reverse complement strand
TAGATTTGCAACCTTATTGTATCTACCATCATCTAAATCTTTCATGGACTGCATGATACGGCGTTGAACCGGCTTAAAACCATCGTCAATAGCAGGAACGGCACGCTCTAAAATAACATAGGATGCATAATCTAAAAACCATTCCTTATACATTCCTGTAATTTTGGTAATGGTATCTTGATTTTGAACGTTA
The DNA here is from genome assembly GCA_030633225.1 of Flavobacteriaceae bacterium. Taxonomy (GTDB): domain Bacteria; phylum Bacteroidota; class Bacteroidia; order Flavobacteriales; family Flavobacteriaceae; genus Lutimonas. Next base: position 4,727 of record DAOVTF010000181.1, on the reverse strand, counting down.
TCGTCTTCTATATTTTCCTCCATATTAATGATCCAAAGAAAAGAATTGGTTTATTTATTTGTTGTTAAAAGGTGATTATCTTTATTTATTTTTTCAATATCATCATCTTTTTCGTCAAGTAAGTCCAATTCCACTTTTAAATTATTGATGATAAATTTTTGTCTATCTGGTGTGTTTTTACCCATATAAAACTCTAACAATTGCTCAATCGAAATTTCTCTATCCATCATAACAGGATCTAAACGAATATCCTTTCCAATAAAGTGAACAAATTCATCTGGTGATATTTCTCCCAAGCCTTTAAAACGAGTAATTTCTGGTTTACCTCTTAATTTTTTAATTGCCTGTTTTCTTTCTTTTTCAGAATAACAGTAAAAAGTTTCTTTTTTATCTCTAACTCTAAATAGAGGAGTATCTAAAATATACAAGTGACCTTCTTTAATCACTTCAGGGAAAAATTGTAAGAAAAAGGTAATTAATAATAATCTGATATGCATACCATCAACATCGGCATCTGTAGCAATTACAATATTATTATAGCGTAGATTCTCAATGCTATCTTCAATATTTAAAGCAGATTGCAGCAAATTGAATTCTTCATTTTCATAAACAATTTTTTTACTTAATCCATAGGAATTCAATGGCTTACCTTTTAAACTAAAAACGGCTTGTGTATTTACATTTCTTGATTTAGTGATTGATCCACTTGCCGAATCACCTTCTGTAATAAATAAGGTACTATCTAAACGATTATTTTTTTTCATCTCATTTAGATGAACTCTACAATCACGCAATTTTTTATTGTGTAAACTTGCTTTTTTTGCACGTTCGCGAGCAATTTTTCTAATTCCAGATAATTCTTTTCGCTCTTTTTCTGCCTGTAATATTTTGCTTTGAATTTTCTCGGCAGTTTCAGGATTTCGATGTAAATAGTTATCTAATCGTCTTTTAACAAAATCGTTTATAAAGATTCTTACACTTGGTAAACCACCGCCCATTTCGGTTGAACCTAGTTTAGTTTTAGTCTGACTCTCAAAAATAGGTTCCATTACCTTTATACTTATTGCTGTTACAATAGATTTTCGAATATCAGCGGCATCGTAATTTTTTCCAAAATAATCTCGAATTGTTTTTACAATAGCTTCACGGTAAGCATTTTGATGGGTTCCGCCTTGGGTAGTATGTTGTCCGTTTACAAAGGAATGAAATTCTTCGCTATATTGTGATTTACTGTAAGTTAAGGCAATTTCAATATCATCTTCTAACAAATGAATTATAGGAAAAAGCTTTGAATTTTCAGAAATATTTTCATCTAGAAGATCTTTTAATCCGTTTTCTGATTTGTATTTCTCTCCGTTAAAAATTATGGTTAAGCCTGTGTTTAAATACACATAGTTCTTAATCATTTTAGCAATGTACTCGCTTCTAAATTTATAATGAGGAAAAATATCTATATCAGGAATAAATGAAACTTTAGTTCCTTTTCTTGATGCAGATTCCAATACTGCTTCATCATTAACCAAGTTCCCTTGTTCAAATTCGGCAATCTTTGACTTATTATCTCTAATAGATTGCACTTTAAAATAGGAGGATAGCGCATTAACAGCTTTTGTTCCAACACCATTTAAACCAACAGATTTTTTAAAAGCTTTTGAATCGTATTTACCACCCGTATTCATTTTTGAAACAACATCAACAACTTTACCTAAAGGAATTCCCCTACCAAAATCACGAATATTAACTTGCTCATTTTTTACAGAGACCTCAATGGTTTTACCAGCTCCCATCACATATTCATCAATAGAATTATCAAGAACTTCTTTAATCAATATATAAATTCCATCATCTGGTGCTGACCCGTCTCCTAATTTTCCAATATACATTCCCGGACGCATACGGATGTGTTCTTTCCAATCTAAGGAACGAATATTATCTTCAGTATATGTTGCTTGTTTTGCCATTAAGTATTTTGGGTTATATAGCGATGCTAAAGTAGTAATTACGGAGAAAAAATAAAATAGCTGGCTAATTATTTATTAACAGAATAATTAAATAAATGCGTAACTACATTTATAAATAATAAATGGAAAGGATTTTCTTTTTATATTAAATAAATAAAGAAATTACTTTAAGATTATTTTATTATTTTTACATCATAAACTCATAAGATGATCAAAAAGAATATCCCTCATGTATTTACCTCGTTGAACTTATTATCTGGACTAGTTGCTATATTAATGGTAATGTCGGATAGATTAATTGAAGCAGTATTTTTTGTTTTTTTAGGAATATTTTTTGATTTCTTTGATGGTTTCTTTGCCAGATTGTTTAAAGTAGAAGGTGAATTTGGTAAAGAGTTGGATTCTTTAGCGGATATGGTAACATCGGGAATTGTTCCAGGATTGATCATGTATCAATTACTTTTGTATGCAACACAAGAAAAATGGTTTGGACAATTAAGCTGTGATATTGGCAATTGGGAAAGTTTTAAAGAAACAAATTTATTTTTCTTACCTTTTATAGGTTTGATCATACCTCTTGCATCAGCATACAGACTTGCAAATTTTAATATTGATGAGAGACAATCAGATTCATTTATTGGTTTACCAACACCTGCATTTGCATTGTTTATTGTGTCGTTACCATTAATTTTGAATTATTCTGATAATCAATTTTTTATTGATTTAATTCATAACAACTATGTTTTAGTAGGAATTACCCTGTTGGGGAGTTATTTATTAAATGCCGATATGTCTTTGTTTTCATTAAAGTTTAAAAACTATACCTGGAGTGAAAATAAAATAAAATATCTATTTTTAATTGCGGCTTTGGTTTTACTTTTTGTTTTTAAAACAGTTGCTATTCCTTTGGTTATTATATTATATGTTTTAATTTCTTTAATTGAAAACATAATGCAAAAAAAAATAAGGTTATTTAATTTTAAATAACCTTATTTACAGTATGTTATACTATTTTATCTATTTCTTAGCTTCATAAGTAAAATGTTGGCATCCAAGAGAAGTTTTAAGCATTAAACCACCAATTGCTTTCGTAAAAACAGCACACCATCTTTCTAAGCAGTATCTAATGCCACTCCTTTATAATTTCATGTTTTAAATTTCAAAATTAATAAAATGTATAATTAATATATTTTTTATGGCCCATAAGAAAATAAGATAAAAAAACAATTCTAAATACAATTTTTTTGACTTTTAAGTGTTATTAGGTTGTTATATTTTCAATGATATAAATCCTCTCCCTGTTTTTATCATGTAATGTTTATTTTAAATTATTTACAATTTAGTTAAAATTATAATTGATATGAAAACAGTATTTCAAATAAAATTCACTAATTTTTTATTTTTAGTTCTATTTTTTAGTTCCTTTTTGTCTTTTGCACAAACTACAACTCCTTTTGTAAAAAGATATGAAACTACAGGTATAAATGGAGATTTAACCATTATAGGTAATTCGATTATGGGTGATAGCCCGGATACACCTTATAATGGAGATACACAGAACAATTTTATCGACATGGTTTTTGTTGATATAGATAATAATGCCAGTACTTTTAATTCAAGTAGTGCAAAATTTACTACAGATGCATGTAATAGAGTGGTATATGCAGGATTATATTGGGGAGCTGTTTCAGCACCAACTAGTTTAGAACCAGAAAAAGTAAAATTTAGAATTCCTGGAAAATCTTATCAAGATATTACAGCAGATACAACAATTGATTGGATTTATTATAAAGATGTAACTGCTATAGTTACTGCTAATACAAATGTTAGTGGTGATTATTTTGTTGCTAATATTAGTTCTTCGGAAGGGAGAAGTGCTGCTGCAGGTTGGTCTTTGGTAATTGTATATGAAGATCCAACGGAATCAAGAAAATACATTTCAACTTTTGATGGTTTTTCAGCAGTAAGAGATAGTCCAAACAATCAGGTTGATTTCAATTATACAGGTTTTGTTACACCACCATCTGGACCAGTTGAAGGTAGAGTGGGTGTAGCTGCATTAGAAGGAGATTTAGGCTGGTTTGGTGATCAGATGCTTTTTAAAGCTGATGCAAACGCTGCTTTTACAGCTTTACATGATGCTGAAAATAATGTAGATAACTTTTTTAATAGTAAAATTACTAAAGATGGTGTTATAGTAAATGATAGAAATTTAAATAGTACGAATACCTTAGGGTGGGATCAAAAATTACTTGATTTAACTGCTTTAAATTCAGGAAATAATTTAATTGGAAATAATGAAACCGGTGCAACTGTTAGGGTAACTAATAATATTGGAGGAGATTGGATTTATACTTTTTTGAATACTTTTTCTATAAATATTATTGAACCAAATTTGCAGGTATTAACAAGTGTAGAAGATACTTCAGGGAATCAAATCACTCATAATTCACCTGTTCCTCTAGGTTCAACGGTTTGGTATAATATTAACTTCCAAAATATTGGTACCGATAATGCACAAAACACATATATATTAAACGTTTTACCAATCAACGTAACCTTAGACGAAAGTAGTATAGTACTTCCAACGGGGGTAACTTATACTTATAATAATGCAACAAGAGAATTACGTTTTAATATTGATAACTCTTTAGTAGAAAGAGAATCTTTATCGACAGCACATGATATTCGTTATCAAGTAACTGCATCAAACGATTGTTTTGATTATACAGATGCATGTACTAATTTATTGGAAAATAGTATAAC
>DAOVTF010000171.1 GCA_030633225.1 Flavobacteriaceae bacterium | reverse complement strand
AGCGGAATTCGTTATGATATGTTGGTTCCGGAATTTAACAAAAATGCCGATGTGAAGGAACTGGAAGAATATACAGAAGAAGTAATGACGAAACATGTGTCGGGCCGACTTAAAGTTGCTCCTGAACATACATCAGATCCGGTTTTAAAATTGATGAGAAAACCTTCGTTTAAATATTTTCACAAGTTTAAAAATACTTTTGATAAGATCAATATCAAGAAAAAACTAAATCTTCAATTAATACCTTATTTTATTTCCAGTCACCCGGCCTGTGAATTAGAAGATATGGCAAATCTTGCAGCTGAAACCAAAGATATGGGTTTCCAATTAGAACAGGTTCAGGGATTTACACCAACACCAATGACAGTTGCTACGGTTATTTATTATTCTGGTTATCACCCGTATACATTAAAAAAAATGTATGCTCCAAAATCTAAAAAGGATAAAGATGAACAGCATCGCTTTTTCTTTTGGTATAAAAAAGAAAATTATAATTGGATAAAAAACACCTTGCAAAAAGTGCATAGAAATGATCTGATTGAAAAATTGCTAAGTTCTAACAAATATCTGCAAAAAGAAAAATCTCAAGGAAAAGGCAATTCAAATAATAGAAACAAAAAGAGAGTGAAACAAAAAGGCTATACCAGTGTATTGCCAAAATATAAAAAGAGAAGACATAAATAGTTTTAAATTGGGTTTGGTATTAAATGTTTTGTTGAATCTAGTTGAGCAAGCTTTAAATTTTAAAAACTATATTTATAATATTTCAAAAAATGAATAAGAATAAAATCATATTTGCTACAATACTTTTCTTAAGTAATATTATGTTTGTTTATTCTCAGAATCAAACAACATTACCTATTGATAAGTTTGGAGAAATTGATGGAGAAAATCAAAAAAAGCTTAAAAAGAAAAAGAAGATTCTTCCAATTGTAGTACCTATTACAGAACCAGCAGTTGGCTACGGTTTAATAGGTGGTGGGATGTTGTTTTTACCTAAAAATGACAGTCTTCAAAAATCCGACATTGTAGTTGGTGCGGCAGGTATAACTACAAATGGCACCTGGTTTGCCGGTGGTGGATACTTAGGATTCTGGAAAAATGATAAAATAAGATATACTGGTTTTTTAGGATATGGACAAATAACACTCGATTATTATGGATTTGGTAGTGAAAATCCAATAACTTTTGATCAGAATGTTTTTATGTTTATGCAGCAGATGTTATTTGGAATTAGTGATAGTGATTTTTATGTAGGTGGTAAATATCAACTTTCAAAGATCACAATTCCTACCGATGATAAGATAGATACAGAAGATTTTAATTCAGATGATTTTGCTTTATGGAATAGTGGAGTTGCTATTATTGGAGAATATGATAATTTAAACAATTTTTTATCACCTACAAAGGGCATTAAATTTCATTTAAGCTATAATCAAAATCTAGAAGTTTTAGGAAGTCAAAGAGATTGGGGTTTGCTTAATTTTTATACTCATGCCTATTTCCCAGTTAATGAAAAGTGGATTCCTGCATTTCGAGTTGAAACAAATTTGATATCAGGATCACCTCCATTTTATGCCTATCCTTATGTGAGTTTAAGAGGTATTCCGGCACTTCGATATCAGGGAAAGTTTGCTGTGGTATTTGAAACGGAGCAATTATATAATTTGACTCCCAAATGGGGAGTAGTTGGTTTTACTGGTTTTGGAGCGGCAATAGACTCAGTTGATGAAAAAATAAAAAATGAATTGGTTTATAACTATGGAGCAGGAATAAGATATTTGGTTTTAAAAGATCTTGGTCTTAAAATTGGAGCTGATCTTGCCAGAGGTCCTGAAGATTGGGCATTTTACATGTCTGTTGGTTCAGCATGGTAAATAAAATATTGGTCTATCACGAATTTAATGGACAAACTGGTGAAACATTATTTGATATTACTTGCTTGAAGGGTGGCCTTCAAGAATTTGAGGTTCTGAATGAAGTAAAAGCTTAGTAAAACCGAGAAGTTGAGAGCTTGCTCGAAAATCACTCGGCTGCACTTAGTTTTTATAAAATTTAGGATGTTAAATTATTGTAAGCCATGATTTTTTTGTTTCGTTTTTTCATCAAGGAAAAAATGAAATGCCTGTCTGGCATAAGGATTTTTTTATATTAAAATAACAGTAGGAAATAATTTTATTTAAAAACTTTTTATTTACTCAAAAATTGCAGCATTTTGTTAATCAAATCAACCATTAATACTTTAAATCTTATTGCACTGTGGCTTTTGACCACTCTGTTTTGTATACCTGTTCAATCACAAGATCTTGAGCCACGAATTCTGTCTTCTATACCTACTGGAACTAATGTAGCTATAGCCTCCTATGGATATTCAAAAGGAAATATACTTTTAGATAACAATTCGCCAATAGAAGATTTAAATGCTAGTTTAAACAACGTTATTTTTGCATATGCACATAGTTTTAAGTTATTCAATAAATTAACTAAATTTGATGTTGTTGCTCCTTACTCTTTCGCTGAATTTACAGGAACTTTAAATCAGATTGATAGCTCTACTACAAGAAATGGATTTGGAGACCCATTACTTCGAATTTCTATGATATTAATTGGTTCACCACCTTTAAAGCCAGCAGAATTTGTAAAACATGAAAAAGAAAAATTCAAATTAGGAATGTTTTTTAGAGTACGAGTTCCTGTTGGTCAGTATGATTCTAATAAGTTAATTAATTTGGGATCTAATAGGTGGGATTTTAAAATAGGAATGGCTGGTTCTTATACAATCAAGAAAAAACTCATTTTTGAAGCACACTTGAATTCTTGGTTATTCACTGAGAATAATAATTATTTTGGAGGAAATTCAAGTTTTCAAAAACCAATTTATGGAGCTCAATTTCATACAGGTTACATTTTTAAACCTGGGGTATGGATTGCAGGATCTATAGGAAAAACAATTGGAGGGAAATTTGAGATTAATGATATCGAACAAGAAATAGATGTAAATAATAGTAGATATGGACTTACTTTTGCCTATCGAGTTGCTAAAAAACACACTCTAAAGGCTGTCTATACTAATGGTTTTTCTACAAGAGCGGGAACTGATTTCAATACATTCTTATTAGTTTATCAGTTTGTTTGGTTTGATAAGAATAAATTTTCTAAAAAATGAGTCTATATAAATTTTATTCAGGCTTATTATTAAACTTGTTTTTTCTTACCTCTGAAGGTAATATTCCAAATTGCTTTTTAAAGTCTTTTGCAAGCTGCCCCATGTGCCAAAAATGATATTTTCCTGCTATTTTAGAAATGCTCTTAGTTTTAGTATTATAAATTTCCTTTTTCACTAAATTTAATCTGTATGCTTTAATATATTGACTTGGTCCCACCTTATACTTTTCATTAAATGCAGATAATAGAGTCCTTTCACTTACACCAACCATAGCACATAATTGAGGAATTGAAAACAATTTATTAACCTGATTATTAATTATTTCTACAGCTTTTTCAACAGCATATTTTTTTTTATTTTTTCGATTGGCAGATTCCTTCAATTCAGCCTTTTCTAAATACTTAATCAAGCTAAACGTTATAGAATCGGTTAATGCCTTATTTTTCTCTTTGTTTTTTAAATTTGTATTTAAATAATAATCTAATAGATTGGTTAACCTTTTTGAAAAGTCTTTAGTTAAAAATAGTTCTTTAGGTTTTCCATTATAAATTGTTTCACTTTTTAAAACATTCATTTTATTCATTGTTCTATAAAACAAATTTTTACTTATAGAAACTACGTACACTTCAAAATTGGAAACAGAAATAACTTCAAAATTATTTTCGAAAGGAAAAATAAGAAGATCATTACAATCAACTTTTTTATCGAACCAATAAAAAGAAGAGTTATTGACAGGAATTCCAAATACAATCAATCCTTCTTGAGTATTTCCTTTTTGTTCAATTTTTCCAGACAGCTTCTCTCTAGCTACTGAAATATTTTCATCATAAATCATATGTAGATTAGCATTGAAGTCTCCTTTACTCAATAATTTAAAATTTAAATTCCAATTTTTAACTGTTTCATTGTATAAATCAATATCTGTAAAACGACCTTTAATTCTTTGCATATCAATAGCTGTATATTCAAAACAAAACTACTATTTTAGATTTAATTATTATTATTTATTTGCGGATTTTTGATGCTAATCTTATGATTTATCATTTAAATTTGCAACTTAATTTAATATGAAAATAAACTATATGAAAACAAATAAAAAATTGAACAGATCATTATTAGCACTTTCGTTATTTTTCTTAACGGTAAATTTTTCAACAGCTATAGCTCAAGATAAAACTAATAAGGAAATAAAAAAAGCAAAAAAAGAGCGTAAGGCGATACAAAGTGGAAAAACTAAAGGGCTAAAAGAACTTTATAAAGTTGAACCTTCAGCAAAGTCTAAAATTGCAAACGCATATGGCTATGCTGTTTTTACTAACACTGGTGTTAATTTATTCGTATTGTCTTCAGGCAATGGGAAAGGTTTAGCTATTAATAATTCTACAGGAAAACAAACTTATATGAAAATGATTTCTTTTGGTGCAGGAATTGGAATTGGGTTAAAATCTTATTATGCTATTTTTATTTTTGAAAATAAATCTGGCTTTGATAACTTTCTAATTAGTGGATGGTCTGCAGATGGTCAAGCAGATGCAACCGCAGACGCAGGTGATCAAGGAGCCTCTGTTTCTGTAGCAATGAATATTGCACCAGGTGTAACGCTCTACCAAATAGCAGATAAAGGACTAGCTGCACAAGCAACTGTACAGGGAACAAAGTTTCTTGTTGATGATGATTTGAATTAAAATTTCATATTCGTTCTACTAAAATTTATTACTTTTATAATTAAAGATAAACTAGATGAAAACAAGATTAATATTAAGTGCATTATTAGTAGGAAGTATTCTTTCTACTGTTCATGCTCAAGAGAAAGGGACAACTATTCCTAAAATGAAGATGACCACAGAAGTACCGGCTGGTGTTGCAACACCTGACAAGTT
>DAOVTF010000036.1 GCA_030633225.1 Flavobacteriaceae bacterium | reverse complement strand
GTTGGTATTTCTATTCTCGAAATTTCCAACATTTATTGAAAACAATTATACAACCGGTCTATATATTTATATAAGTAAAATTTTAAGATCTCTTTTTGGGTGGATTCCTTTTTCAATTGGAGATGTTATTTATTCTATTCTTATAATATTTATTATCAGATTTTTAATTCTATTTATCAAAAGTAAAAATTCAAATAAATTAAAATTGATTTATCAATTTACTGCTGGCTTATCCATTTTTTATTTTTTCTTTTATTTTTTTTGGGGATTGAATTACTCTAGGCTATCCATTACAAATTCTTTAGAAATAGAAAGCAATAAACTAGATTCTATATCAGGCAAATATGATATCGAAAAATTGAAGACTTTAACTGATAAGTTACTTTATAAAGTTATAGAGGTTCAATCACAAATAGTTGAAAATGATACCTTAGCAGTTACCGTACCCTATTCAAAAAAAGATATCCTAAATTTGACTAAAATAGGATACCAAAATTTGAGTAAACAATTTGTCCAATTTAAATATGAACCAAGTTCTATAAAAAAATCACTCTTTAGTTTACCTTTGACCTATATGGGATTTTCTGGTTATTTCAACCCATTAACTGGTGAGGCTCAGGTTGATTATTTAATACCAAAGGTTTCTTTACTTTTTACAAGTTCGCATGAAGTAGCTCATCAGATAGGTATAGCTTCAGAAAGTGAAGCAAATTTTATTGGCTACCTAGCTGCAAATAGTCATGATGATTTATATTTTCAATATGCCGCAAATCTAACCGCTTTACAATATGCTTTTTATGATATTTATCGATATGACCCAAAAATATATGAAACCTACAAGCAGAAAATTCCAAAAGGAGTTTTAAAAAACATTAAAGAAACTCAGGATTTTTGGAAGAAATATGAGAATCCTGCAGAACCTATTTTTAAATATTTTTATGATAACTATTTGAAATATAACCAACAAAAAGACGGTTTACAAAGTTACAATCAAATGGTAGGATTACTTATTTCTTTTGATGATAAATACAATGTCAAATAAATTTTATACATTTGGTTAACTACTAATCAAATTAATTATGAAGCAATACCTCAGCTTATTTTTGTTGTTGAATACTTTTATTTTTTCAGCTCAAGAGTACTTTCCAAAAAATGATGGTGTAAAAAGTGAAAATAATAATTATACAGCTTTTACCAATGCCAAGATCTTTGTTACTCCTTCTCTAGTTATAGAAAAAGGAACCTTACTTATTAAAAATGACAAAGTTATAAGTGCAGGAAAGAGCATCAATATGCCAAAAAACACAATTACAATTGATTTAGAAGGAAAAAGTATTTACCCTTCGTTTATTGATGTTTATTCTAGTTTTGGAATTGATTCTCCAAAATCAGAACCTGGCAATTCTCAAAGTCCACAATACGGTTCCAAACGAAAAGGATATTATTGGAATGAACATATTATGCCAGAGACCAATGCGATAACAAAATTTAAATATGACTCTAAAAAAGCTAAAGAATTATTAAATGCAGGTTTTGGTGTTGTAAATACTCATGTGCCAGATGGAATTGTAAGAGGTGCCGGAGTTTTAGTGGCATTAAACTCTGATAGTGATAACAGCAAGAGAATATTGTTAGATAGGTCTGCCCAATACCTCTCATTCGAACGAAGTAAATCAAGTAAACAAATGTATCCAAATTCCTTAATGGGAAGCATCGCTCTTTTGCGTCAAATGTATTTTGATGCCGATTGGTATAATAAAGGTAAATCTGAATCAAAAGATTTGTCTTTAGAGGCGCTTAACAATAATAAAAGTTTAGTTCAAATATTTGATTCCAGTAATAAAAACAATGATCTAAGGGCAGATAAAATTGCTGATGAATTTGGATTGAATTATGCTATTCTAGGTGGCGGTAATGAATATGAACTGATTGATGAAATTAAAAAAACCAATGCTACTTATATTATTCCTATTAATTTCCCAAAAGCATACGATGTTAGCAATCCATATTTTTCACAATATATCGAGTTAGGTGATATGCGCATTTGGAATCAGGCACCAACTAATCCTGCTATTTTAAATAAAAACGGAATTGAATTTGCCTTAACCTCTCATAAATTAAAATCTGTTAAAGAACTGAATGCCAATATTCTTAAAGCTATAGAGTATGGATTAGACAAAAAAACAGCTCTTGCTGCATTAACTACAATTCCTGCAAAGATTTTAAACAAAAGTGCCGAAATAGGGTCTTTAAATAACGGAGCTTATGCTAATTTTTTAATAACATCTGGCAATCTTTTTGAAAAGAAAACCATTATTTATGAGAATTGGGTACAAGGCAATAAATATGTGATCAATGACATAAATATTAAAGATATTAGGGGTGATTACACCTTAAGTGTTGACAATAAAAAATACGATGTAAAAATTAGTGGTGAATCGAATAAACCAAAAGTTACGGTAAAACTGGATACTTTAAAAATAAATAGTAAATTCACTTATGATAACGATTGGGTGAATTTGAGCTTACAACCAAATAAAGAAAAAAGTAAATTTATTCGTCTTGCCGGAAAAGTAGAAAATCCAAATAATATTTCAGGAAAAGCAACACTTGCCAATGGAAATACTACCAACTGGACAGCCATAAAAAAACCAAATACAAAAGAAGATAAAAAAGAAAGTAAAACCAAATTAACCGAAACACCATTTGTTGCACCAATTACGTACCCTAACAAGGCTTATGGTTTTACTAGTAAGCCTGAACAAGAAACCATTTTATTTAAAAATGTTACGGTATGGACCAATGAAAAAGATGGTATTTTAAAAAATACCGACGTTTTAATTCAAGATGGTAAAATAGCCAAAATTGGTAAAAACCTAAAAAATGGAAAAGCTAAGACTGTAGATGGCACAGGTAAACATTTAACCTCTGGTATTATTGATGAGCACACACATATTGCTTTATCATCTGTAAATGAAGCCGGGCATAATTCTACTGCTGAAGTATCTATGGAAGATGCCTTAAATTTTGAAGATATTAGAATATATCAAAGCCTTGCAGGAGGTGTTACTGAAGCTCAATTATTACATGGTTCAGCAAACCCTATTGGAGGAAGGTCTGTAATAATAAAATTAAAATGGGGAGAATCCAATGCTAATTTAGTTGATAGAAAAGCTCCAAAGTTTATCAAATTCGCTTTAGGAGAAAATGTAAAACAATCTAATTGGGGAGATAGGCAAACGGTACGTTTTCCTCAAACAAGAATGGGAGTTGAGCAGGTGTATATGAATTATTTTCAACGCGCTAGAGAATATGAAAGCATTAAAAAAAGTGGAAAAGACTATAGAAAGGATATTGAAATGGAAACCTTGGTTGAAATTCTAAATCAAGAAAGATTTATTACTTGCCATTCTTATGTTCAAAATGAGATTAACATGTTGATGAAAGTAGCTGATAAATTCGATTTCACAGTAAATACTTTTACACATATTTTAGAAGGCTATAAAGTTGCCGATAAAATGAAAGCTCATGGTGTTGGTGGGTCAACATTTGCTGATTGGTGGGCTTATAAATTTGAAGTTAATGATGCAATACCATATAATGCAGCGATTTTGAATAGCCAAGGAATTATTACAGCTATCAATTCTGATGATAGAGAAATGATAAGACGATTAAATCAAGAAGCTGCCAAAACAATGAAATACGGTGGTGTTAGTGAAGAAGATGCCTGGAAAATGGTAACCTTAAATCCGGCAAAATTATTACATATTGATAATCGAGTTGGTAGTATTAAAGTGGGTAAAGAAGCAGATGTAGTTTTATGGAGCGATCATCCTTTATCGATCAAGGCTAAAGCAGAAAAAACAATCATTGAAGGAGTTGTATATTTTGATATAGAAAAAGATCTAGCAATGCGAAAAGCCATTAAAAAAGAACGTAATCAATTGATTAATATGATGCTGGATGATAAAAATAAAGGGAAACCAACAAAAACTCCTACAAAGAAAAAGGATAAAGAATTGCATTGTGATACTGTTGAATTTTATAATTATTAGAAAATGAAAAGATCTATCTACATATTTAGTTTAGTGGTATTGTTTATTGTACAATTCAATATTGCACAACAAACTCCAGCACCAAAACAAAACAAAACAATTAGTATTATTGGGGCAACAGCTCATATAGGAAATGGAAAAATTATTGAAAACTCAGTTATAGTTTTTGAAAATGGCATAATAACTCAAATTGGACAAGCAAGTAATATTTCAAGCAAAGGAGAAATTATTGATGCAAAAAACAAACATGTTTACCCAGGCTTTATTATCCCTAATTCTACTTTAGGGCTAGGTGAAATAGATGCTGTTAGAGCAACTCGTGATTTTGATGAAGTTGGTGGAATGCTACCTCATATTAGAAGTTTAGTCGCTTATAATGCTGAATCAAAAGTAACTGAAAGTATGCGACCAAATGGTGTTTTGATAGGTCAAATTACTCCTCGTGGGGGAGTAATTTCCGGTACATCTTCTATAGTACAATTCGATGCCTGGAATTGGGAAGACGCAGCAATAAAAGTTGATGATGGTATTCATATCAATTGGCCAAATAATGTAAAATGGGATAGGAAAACACAAAGAATAGAGCCAAATAAAAAATATAATGAGCAGGTGAATAAAATTCAAAATTATTTTGCTCAGGCAAATACTTATGACATTAAAAGTAACAAATCAAAAAATAACGAATTCGAAGCGATAAAAAATCTATTTACTGGTAAACAAAATTTATATGTAAATGCTAGATCAGAAAAACAAATAATAGATGCTATTGATTTTGTTAAAGAATTTGGTATTAAAAATATGGTGCTCGTTCATGGAGATGAAGCATATAAAGTATCCACATTACTTAAGCAAAATAATATCCCTGTTATTTTAAACCGTGTGCATTCCTTACCACGCTCTGATGATGATGACTATGATCTACCCTTTAAACATGCCAGTTTACTTACCAAAAGCGGGGTTATAGTTGCTCTTGAAGCTAACGGAGGAATGGAACGTATGAACAGCCGTAACCTCCCATTTTATGCAGGGACTGTTTCTGGTTATGGTTTAACGGATGAAGAAGCATTACAATTAATAACAATAAATCCTGCTAAAATTTTAGGTATTGATGACAAGTATGGCTCCTTAGAAATAGGTAAAAGTGCTACACTTTTTATTAGTGAAGGTAATGCATTAGATATGCGTACAAATATTTTAAGCAGAGCTTTTATTGATGGACGAGATATTAGTTTAGAAACTCACCAAACTAAACTTTGGAAAAGATACATGGACAAATATGAAGGGAATTAGAAATTAAAAAATAATTTTAATTTTTCAATTCTTATTTTTTTACTTTTACAAAAATTTAAATCCTTTGTACAAGCAAATCACAAGCATACAAAACCCTTTGATCAAAGAAGTTATTCAGCTTCAAGAAAAGTCTAGAATAAGAAGGAAAAGAGAGCTATTTATCATTGAAGGACTTCGAGAAATTTCTTTGGCTATAAAAGGAGATTATCTAATAAATACGATCCTATTTTGTGAAGATATTATTTCGGATGATAAAGTAAATGAAATAACTAATCCTACAGATCAAAAAATTGAATTAATCATAATTTCTAAAGAGGTTTATCAAAAAATATCTCATCGAAAAACTACAGAAGGTATTATTGCAATAACTAAGACTAAAAATCTAATTTTAAAAGATTTATCTCTAAGTAACAATTCATTAATTTTAATTGCTGAAGCTCCTGAAAAACCTGGTAATATCGGTGCCCTTCTTCGTACAGCAGATGCTGCTAATTTGGATGCTGTAATTATTGCAAATCCAAAAACAGATTTGTACAACCCTAATATTATTCGCTCTAGTGTTGGCTGTGTTTTTACCAATCAAATTGTGATGGAAACAACAAACAATATTCTTGATTATTTGAAAGAAAACAATATTCAAATATTTACGGCAGCATTAATTAAGAATAGTGAAGATTACACGCTTCAAAATTATACAAAACCTACTGCAATTATTGTTGGAACAGAAGCTTCTGGATTAAGTGAAGAATGGCTACAAAATTCAACAAAAAATATAATTATTCCTATGGAAGGAGAAATTGATTCATTAAATGTTTCTGTTTCGGCAGCAATTCTTATTTTTGAAGCAAAAAGGCAGAGAAAAATAAAGTAAGTTCAATGACAGAAAATAGAAGTTTAGAGATTATTTAAAATTTCTTTCTTCAGAAACTATCCATCATAGACTTCAAAAAATTATTATATGACTCCACAAATACTATTTTATATTATTATTTCAATTTTAATAATTGATTTTATCATTGATAAAATTATTGATAGCTTAAATGCCAAGCATTTTGATGATAATATTCCTGAGGAATTAAATGACGTTTACAATAAAGAAGAATATACCAAATCGCAAGCCTACAAAAAAGAAAATTATAAATTCTCATTAATAACCAGTGGTTTCACTATTTTATTAACCCTTGCATTTTTCATTTTTAAGGGATTTGCCTGGATCGATCAAATTGCAAGAAGTTATACAGATAATGAAATATTAATCACTTTAATTTTTTTCGGAATTATCATGTTGGCAAGTGATATAATTTCGACTCCTTTATCTTATTATCAAAATTTTGTAATAGAAGAAAAGTATGGGTTTAATAAAAGTTCAAAAAAATTGTTTTTTACTGACAAATTAAAAGGGTGGTTCTTAAGTATTCTGATTGGTGGAGGAATTTTAGCCTTGATTGTTTGGTTTTATCAAAAGACTGGTGATAATTTTTGGATTTATACCTGGTTATTTATTGCTGTTTTTTCAATTTTTATGACATTATTCTATTCATCATTAATTGTACCATTATTCAATAAACAAACACCTTTGGAAAAAGGAGAGCTGAGAAGTCAAATAGAAGATTTTGCAAATAAAGTTGGTTTTAAACTAGATAATATATTTGTTATTGATGGATCAAAAAGATCAACAAAAGCCAATGCATATTTTTCTGGATTTGGACCTAAAAAGAGAATCGTATTATATGATACATTGATCAATGATCTTGACAATGATGAAATAGTTGGTGTATTAGCACACGAAATTGGGCATTATAAAAAGAAGCACGTTTTTATCAATATGCTACTTTCTATATTACTAACTGGTTTTACGCTTTATATCCTTTCTTTATTGATAAATAATAGTTTATTATCACAAGCATTATCGGTTGAAAAACCTAGCTTTCACATTGGTTTAATAGCATTTGGGGTTTTGTACAGTCCTATTTCTGAACTTACCGGAATTATTATGAATTATATTTCGAGAAAATTTGAGTATCAAGCTGACGATTACGCTAAAGAAAAGTATAATGCAGATTCTTTGATATCCTCTTTAAAAAAATTATCAAAAAATAGTTTGAGTAATCTAACTCCTCATAAGGCTAATGTATTTGTACATTATTCTCATCCATCCTTATTGCAAAGAGTGATTAACTTAAAAAAATAAATCTTTAACTCTGCATTTGATTGTATTAATCAATTCAGCTAAAGCTAAAAACCGAAGATTTATTAAGCCTAATTTCCAAAAAAGCCTTAGGAATATTGAAAATTCTTATCGGGTTGAACAATCAAAATAAGGTTGTAAATATTACTTGCTATTTAAATATCTTTACATTACTTTTAATCGATGGCATATACCGCAACAATAGAAGATGAAAACAAGGAAATAGCTCTTCGCTATAAGCACATGTTGCATGATACTTATCAAACTTTAACCAAAGAAGATAAAGTTTTAATACGTAAGGCTTTTGATACTGCTGTTGATGCTCATAAAGACCAAAGAAGAAAAACTGGTGAACCATTTATTTATCATCCAATTGCAGTAGCTAAAATAGTCGCAAATGAAATTGGCCTGGGCGCAAATTCAATCGCTGCAGCTTTATTACATGATGTTGTTGAAGATACGGATTATACATTTGCAGATCTTGAAGAACTTTTTGGTGAAGTGATAACAAAAATTGTTAATGGTTTAACTAAAATATCACGTTTACAAACCGATCAAGTTTATTCTATTCAAGCAGAGAATTTTAGAAAAATGCTCCTTACTTTAAACGACGATGTAAGAGTAATTCTAATTAAAATTGCTGATAGATTGCATAATATGCAGACTTTGGAATCAATGCAGCCCGATAAACAAGTTAAAATTGCATCTGAAACATTATTTATCTATGCACCATTGGCACATCGTTTAGGGCTATATAATATCAAAACTGAATTAGAGGATCTAGGCTTAAAGCATACAGAATATGAAGTATATAATGATATTTCAAATAAAATATCAGAAAGCAAAGAAGAACAAGAAAAATATATTGAAAGTTTTACGAATATCATTCAGGAATCCTTAGATAAAGAAGGGTTTAAATACGTTATTAAAGGACGTACGAAATCAATTTATTCAATTAGAAACAAGATGCTTAATCAAGGTGTTTCTTTTGAAGAAGTATATGATAAGTTTGCTATTAGAATTATTTATGACTCAAAAGTCAAAGATGAGAAATTTGATGCTTGGAAAATTTATTCTATTGTAACCGATCACTTTAGTCCTAACCCAAATAGATTAAGAGATTGGATATCACAACCTAAAACTACAGGATATGAGTCTCTTCATATTACAGTTATGGGACCAAAAGGTAAATGGGTTGAGGTTCAAATTAGATCGTCCAGAATGGATGAAATTGCCGAAAAAGGTTATGCTGCACATTTTAAATATAAACATGGAAAACAAGCAGAAACCGGATTAGATGGCTGGTTAAACAAATTAAAAGAATCGCTTGAAAATCAAGATATTAATGCTATTGATTTTGTTGAACAATTCAAACTAAATCTCTATTCAAAAGAAATTTATGTTTTCACTCCAAATGGTGATATAAAATCTTTACCTAAAGGAGCTACTGCAATAGATTTTGCTTTTGCAATTCATAGTGAAGTTGGAACCCATTGTAGAGCAGCAAAAATTAATGGTAAATTAGTTCAGTTAAGTCATGAGTTAAAAAGTGGTGATCAAGTGGAAATAATAACAGCCAAAAATCAAAAACCCAAATTGGCATGGTTAGATATTGTTAAAACTGCCAGAGCCAAATCAAAAATAAAAAGCACTCTAAAAGAAGAAGAAAAATCCATTGCTAAAGAAGGTAAAGAAGTATTGGCAAGAAAGTTACGCCATTTAAAAATTAAATTCAATGAAAAGACCACCAATGAATTAGTCAATTTTTTTAATCTTAAAACCAGTTTTGATTTATTTTATAGAATGGGTAATGGTTCTATTGACAATCCGCAATTAAAAAAATATTCTATCCAAAAATCAAATGCTTTAGTTCATTTTTTTAAGACAAAAATCAAGAGATCAACAGCTGTAAAAGAAGATGTTCCAAGTGATGAAATAACTAGAAATTTTGACATGCTGGTTTTTGGTAAGAATGAAGAAAAACTTTTATATGCGCTTGCTAAATGCTGTAATCCTATTGCCGGTGATAATGTATTTGGATTTGTAACTATAAATGATGGAATAAAGGTTCATAAACATAATTGTCCAAATGCCTTAAGTTTGCAGTCACAATACGCTTATAGAATAATTAAGGCGAAATGGATAGATTCTACCCAACAGGGGTTTAAGGCAACTTTAGATATAACAGGAATTGATAATTTAGGTCTAGTAAACGAAGTAACTAAAATCATTTCCAATAATTTACATGTAAATATTCATAAATTAAATATTTCAGGAGATGAAGGTTATTTTCAAGGAAAAATAACTGTTCATATTAACAATAACAAACAATTAAATATATTAATTCAAAAATTAAAAAAGATTGAAGGGATTGAAAAAGTTGAAAGATTTTCAAACTAAACTTCCATTTTTTTTTAAATAAATCTTTTTATTATTTGGATATAATGTAACTTTGTCAAGTAATTTTTTTATTTCAAATAGATGGAAAATATTCAAAATCAAGAAACTGTTAAAACATTCTTTACCAAGTTTTTAGAAGATAATAATCACAGAAAAACACCTGAACGTTTTGCTATACTTCAAGAGATATATGATAATGAAGATCATTTTGATATTGAAACACTTTATATTGATATGAAAAATAAAAATTATAGAGTTAGTCGTGCTACACTTTATAATACAATTGAATTACTATTAGAGTGTCGTTTAGTAAGACGCCACCAATTTGGTCAAAATCAGGCACATTATGAAAAATCTTTTTTCAATAAACAGCATGATCATATAATTTTAACCAATACAGGAGAAGTTATTGAGTTTTGCGATCCAAGAATTGAAACTATAAAAAATTCTATAGAAGAGGTTTTTGATATAAAAATTGATAGCCATTCTTTATATTTTTACGGCCAAAAAAATGAAAAATCTAAATAACCAATAAAAAATATTTTAATGATTGATTTACTATTAGGATTACAATGGGGTGATGAAGGAAAAGGTAAAATTGTTGATGTTCTAACAAAAAATTATGATATAATAGCTCGTTTTCAAGGCGGGCCAAACGCTGGTCATACTTTGATTTTTGATGGAAATAAACATGTTTTACATACAATTCCTTCTGGTATTTTTCATAAAACTGCCATTAATATAGTTGGCAATGGAGTTGTAATAGACCCTGTTATCTTTAAAAAGGAAATAGATAATCTGGCAGATTATAATATCGATT
>DAOVTF010000296.1 GCA_030633225.1 Flavobacteriaceae bacterium | reverse complement strand
TTTGGTTAGATCTAAATTATCTGATCTTTTTATTACTGAATCTACTTCTTGTAAAGCAACAAAATCAGGATTTTCATTGAGAATAACATTCGCTATTCCATCTAAATCAAATAGTTTATTATTATTAACTCCGTGATGAATATTGTAGGTCATCACTTTGATAGTTTTATTAGTATCTGTTTTATGTTGTGATATTATGAACTGATTCATAATAAATAAAAACACAACCAATAGTTTTAAAGTCTTTCTTCTATCCATTTATTTAAGTCATAAAAATTTTGAGGTGCTACTCCATGTCCCACAGGGTATTCTTGGTATGAATTATTAATTTTCAAAGCATCTAAAAAACCTGGGGTTTTTCTTGCCCATTCTACTGGAATTACTTGGTCATCAGTTCCATGAGAAACAAAAAAATCTAAATTTTCAAAGTTGTTGTTTTTAAAATCATCAATTAATAATTGTTGATTTACATATCCGCTTAAAGCGATAACATGTTGAACTTTATCAGGATTATTTAAAGCAAAAGCTGTACTTAAAATAGTACCTTGGCTAAATCCTAAAAGAAAAACATTCTTAGAATTCACCTTGAATTCCAATTTGATTTCTTTAATAAAAGCATCGATTTTACTTAATGATTCTTTAGCTTCTGGAATATCGGAAAATTTACTCGCATCGTTACTTTCAAAATGAATAGTATACCAGGCATAAGATCCAAACCCTAACGTTAAAGGCGCTTTAGCACTAATAATTAAAAGTTCATCGGGTAATTCTTCTGCAAACGAGAACAGATCTTGTTCATTACTTCCATAACCATGTAACATGACCAATAATGGTGGATTATCAATATTTTTTTTTGGGTATCTAACCAGGTATTCTAAAGTGAGATTTGACATTAATTTAATGAAGTTAAAAAGGGTAAAAGTAAGTTACACAGTAGAAATAATTTAACTCTTTCCTTTGTTTTAAATAAAATTAACCAATACTTTTAAACCATTCTTGAAATTGGTCTCCTAATAAAGGTACTTTTTTTTCTTCGCCTTGAATTGCACCAATTAAACCAATGATCCATAGAACAATAACACCAGCAGACAGTAAACTTCCAGCCCAACCAAATTCTAGAAATCGGCTTAAATAATTTATTCCAAACCCTAATATTAATAAACCAATTGCTTGTCTGATATGAAATGAAGCAAAAGAATTTCTTTTATTTTGATTCATTATAAAAGCTATAAGTGTACCAATAAAAGTAATATAACTAATTATTGCCATTGTTTTGCCTTCACTAACTGTACCTGTATCCATTTTAAGGGTTTTTTTGATTGGCAGTAAAAATACAAAAATAAATCTATGCTAGAATCATTTTATTATTTGCAATAACACCGTAAACAGATCCTTTTAATTCTTTATTTAAAAAGGCCGAATTTTTCGATTTTGAAAGAATATTCTCCTCTGTAAAAACATAACTATCATTTGGATTGAATAGAGTGAGGTTAGCTTTTTCGCCTCTTGCAATTTTATTTTGCGTTAAACCAAACCTTTTATTTGGATTATCTGTTAAACAAATAATTAATTGCTCTAATTCTAAAACAGTATTCGCACTCCCAAATAAACTTTCTAAGCCAATAGTGCCATAAAGTCCGTTTTCAAATTCAACATTTTTATATTCAATATTAATCGGGTTATGATCGCTAACAATCA
This sequence comes from Flavobacteriaceae bacterium, assembly GCA_030633225.1. Lineage (GTDB taxonomy): Bacteria > Bacteroidota > Bacteroidia > Flavobacteriales > Flavobacteriaceae > Lutimonas. The sequence goes on along the minus strand of DAOVTF010000296.1, from coordinate 1,055 downwards.
TATCAATAACACCGTCTTTAATACCTTTTATCAATGCTTTGATATCATCTTTTGACCTTAAAGGAGGTTGAACTTTAAAATTTGTATCAAAAGTTTTAATTTCATCATCCGTTAATACTAGGTGATGAGCAGCAACACTACACGAAACATCTAAACCTTTTTTCTTAGCTTCTTTAATTATTTTCACCGATTTTGAAGTTGTAATTGTAGGAATATGTAATTTACCACCCGTGTATTCTAAAAGAAATAAATCACGCGAAATTTGTAGTTCTTCTGATAAATTTGGCATAGATTTTAGACCTAGCCTGGTTGTATTTTCACTTTCATTAACATGACCTAAATTGGCTATGTTATTATCCTGTGGAAAACTTAAAACGAGACCATCGAAATTTTGAGCATAAAGCAATGCAATTTTCATCAAATTGGCATTGTCAATAGATTTGTTATAATCGCCAAAAGCTATTGCTCCTGAATTTTGCATATCGTATAATTCAGCCAATTCTTTTCCTTCTGATCTTAGGGTTAAATTTGCTATTGGGTGTAGATCTACAACAGAATCTAAACTCTTTTTTACTAAAAATTCAACTGTTGATTTTTTATCAATAACCGGGTCTGTATTAGCGTTTAAAGCTATCTTAGTGAAACCACTTTTTGCGGCAACTTCCAATCCATGATCAATATTCTCTCTTTCTTCAAAACCAGGTTCACCAAATGAAACACTACTGTCAAACCATCCATTAGAAATATGAAGATCATCAAATGTTAACTCTTTGTAATTTTTAGGATTAGGAATTTTGTTTGCAATTTTTGTTATAATTCCATTTTCAATTAAAAGATCTTTTGTTTGATTGTGAAAACTAGATTTTGGATCGATAATTTTTGCAGATTTAATGAGTGCGTTCACTTGAAAGGATTTTAATTAAAGTTCTAGTTCTTTAAAAATTTTTGCAAAAGGATTTCTATTCCTAAAAACAATAAGGCAAAAATAATAAATAATTGCCACAAATTTCTATTTTTATATTGGTCATTTACCTCTTGAATAGCATCATTCACCG
>DAOVTF010000191.1 GCA_030633225.1 Flavobacteriaceae bacterium | reverse complement strand
GTTAGAAACATATGGCCTTGATCATCTTTTTATTGAACCATTCACAAAAGTTTTTTCACAATTATCCGCTTTAGGTTTTGTTAGAGATATTTTGGTCAATCAACTATATCTAAAAAAATTAGTTATAGGTTACGATCATCAGTTTGGAAAAAATAGAGAAGGTAATTTTGAACAATTGCAAGAATACGGTGAAATATATGGTTTTGATGTTGAAAAAATACCGGCTCAAGAAATAGAGAATGTATCTGTAAGTTCAACAAAAATCAGAAAAGCTTTAGAAGAAGGAGCTATTGAAAAAGCAAATTCTTATCTTGGATATAATTATTTGCTGACAGGAGAAATTGTAAAAGGTAAAGGATTAGGTAGAAAATTAAATTTTCCAACGGTTAACCTTTCTATAAAAGAAGATAATAAGCTCATACCAAAAACTGGAGTTTATATCATAAAAACCGAAATAAACGAAAAAATAGTTTTTGGAATTATGAATATTGGATTTCGACCAACGGTTAATGGTAAAAACCAAACTATTGAAATTCATCTATTGGATTTTAATGCAGATTTGTATGGTAAAAAAATGCAAATAGAAATTTTAAAACGATTGCGTGATGAACAAAAATTTAATTCTTTAGATGAACTTATTCTTCAAATAAAAATGGATGAAGAAATTGCGAGAAAATGGATATTGAACCATAATATAAATTAAAGCAAAAGATACATTCATCTTTTTTAAAGCATTCCTTATCTTTGCACACTTAAAACACAAAAATCATGTTAACACTTGCTTTTATAAGAGAAAATAAGGATGCAATCTTAAAAGGATTAGCTATTCGAAATTTTGCTAATGCTGAATCAATTATTGATGAGGTTATTGAGAAAGATGCGTTAAGAAGAACAACGCAAAGTGAATTGGATAATAAGTTATCCGAAAGCAATAAATTATCAAAAGAGATTGGAAAATTATTCCAATCAGGTGAAGTTCAAAAAGCAAATCTGATCAAAGAGAAGACAGGGCAACTTAAAGAGCAAACAAAAGTTTTAACGGAACGGTTATCTAATTCTGAAAGTGAATTAAATGATTTGCTATATCAAATACCCAATATTCCAAATCCTCTAGTTCCAAAAGGAAATAGCGAAGAAGATAATGAGACTATTTTTGAAGAAGGTGCAATTCCAAAATTACATGAAGGAGCTCTACCGCATTGGGAATTGGCTAAAAAATATGATATTATCGATTTTGAATTGGGTAATAAAATAACCGGTGCAGGTTTTCCGGTTTATAAGGGTAAAGGAGCAAAATTACAACGTGCTTTAATCACTTATTTTTTAGATAAAAATAGTGATGCTGGTTATACCGAGATACAACCCCCACTTTTAATTAATGAAGCTTCAGGATTTGGTACCGGGCAATTGCCTGATAAAGAAGGGCAAATGTATCATGTAGGGATAGATAATTTATATTTGATTCCAACTGCCGAAGTTCCTATAACAAATATTTATCGTGATGTTTTGTTAAAAGAAAGTGATTTTCCAATTTGTAACACCGCATATACACCATGTTTTCGTCGCGAGGCTGGATCTTATGGAGCACATGTTCGTGGTTTAAACCGTTTACATCAATTTGATAAGGTTGAAATAGTTAGAATTGAACACCCTGATAAATCTTATGAAGCTTTAGATGGAATGGTTAATCATGTAAAAAGTATATTACAAGAGTTAGAATTGCCGTATAGAATTTTACGTTTATGTGGTGGAGATCTAGGATTTACTTCTGCACTGACTTATGATTTTGAAGTTTTCTCAACTGCTCAAGACCGTTGGTTAGAAATTAGTTCAGTTTCAAACTTTGAAACATTTCAAGCAAATCGATTAAAACTACGATTTAAAAATTCCGAAGGTAAAAGTCAACTTGCGCATACTTTAAATGGAAGCTCTTTAGCTTTACCGAGAGTTTTAGCTGGCTTATTGGAGAATTATCAAACTGAAAATGGAATCAAAATTCCGAAAGTATTACAAAAATATACTGGGTTTGATATCATTGAATAGTCAAATAGACGTATGGAATATATTGTTATTAGTTAAATAACAGTATTTACAAATAATCTAGTAATTCAAAATTCAATTAAGCAGATTGCATTAATCTTTTGTAATGATTCATTGCTTTTAAGTCTTGGTAATAAGCATTGATTTGACCATTTTTCATATGATTCTTTGCACTTTGTTTTGCTCTGTCGTAGAATTTGGCTATTTCATTCATGTTGTTATTGTTTTAAATTGTTAATGTAACACTGTACTTTTAAGACAGCGGTTTTTTAATAACGTTACATTTTTAAATTTATTTTATTAAAACTTTAACATTATCAAGTTATTGCAAAATTTAAAGAAAAAAAGTGAGAATAAATTTTAGTAATTTTAACCTGAGTTTGATTATTCGAACTTAGGTTTTTTAAATGAACTATTGCCTTTCAAGATTTAACTTTTACCTTTGGCAACATGCAAAACAAATTATTGATTTTTTTAATACTTTTTTCCATTTCTATTTTTGCTCAAAATGCAGAATTGGCAAACTCTTATTTTAGAAAAGGAGAATATGAAAAGGCAATAGTGATGTACAAACCTTTGTACCAGCAAAATCCGATTAGGCGTGATTATTTTAAAAGCCTTTTAATTTGCTATCAACAAATTGAAGATTATGAAATTGCTAATGAATTGATTCAACACAAAATGAAATTGTTTCCTAATCAAGTTTATTTAAATGTTGAGTTAGGATATAATTATCAATTACAAAATAAAAATAATGAAGCCAAAATCTATTATGATAGAGCAATTGAATTGGTAAGAAATAATCCAAATTTTGGATTTAATATTGGTCAGACTTTTAGAAAAAATCATTTGTTAGATTACGCCCTACAATCTTATCAAATAGCAAAAGAGAAAAACCCTAAATTAAATACAGAAATATTAGAGGCTCAAATTTATGGTGAGAAAGGAGATCTTGAAATGATGTTTAATTCTTATTTAGATCTTATTGAAAAAAATGAAAAATACTATCCTAGTGTTCAAGGATATATAGCATCTTTTATTACCGATGATAAATATGATAAAACAAATATTTTATTTAAAAACTTCCTTTTAAAAAGAGCGCAAGACAATCCAAAAGATGCTTGGAATATTCTATTGAGTTGGCTTTATATTCAGCAAAAAGATTATGGTAAAGCCTTAATTCAAGAAAAATCATTGTACAATAGAAATCCTTTAAATTTAGATAGAATTAAAGAAGTTGGTGTTATTTCATTGGAGAATGATGAGTTTGCTACATCAAAAAATAGTTTTGAATTTATTATAGAAAAAAGTACAGACCAAAAATTGAATTTAGAAATTCAAGCTTATCTTTTACAAATTGAAAATGAGTTAGCAACAACAAAAAAGGAATTTGAAAAAGTAGATGAAAAGTTTCAAGATTTATTTGAAAAGAATGGAATTAACAATTCTACGATAGATTTACAAATTGCTTATGCTCATTTTTTAAGCTTTTCTTATAATCAACCTGATAAAGCTATTGAAGTTTTGAATGAAGCTTTGGTTTTTTCAAACACAAAATTTCAAAAAGCAAATATCCAAATCAAATTAGCTGATATTTTGGTTTTTACAAACCAATTTAATCAAGCTTTACTTTTATATACACAAGTACAAACCAATCTAAAAAATAGTATTCAGGCTCAAGAAGCAAGGTTTAAAGTTGCTCAAACATCGTATTTTAAAGGTGATTTTCAATGGGCACAAACACAGTTAAAAGTCTTAAAATCATCAACTTCTCAATTGATTGCAAATGATGCCTTAGATTTAAATTTATTAATTACTAACAATACTGCTAATGATAGTATTCAAGATGCATTAAGATCTTACGCTAAAGCGGAATTATTAGCTTTTCAAAATAAAAATAACCAATCGATTGATACTTTAAATGCGATTTTGATTAATTTTAAAGGCCATGCTATTGAAGATGATGCTCTTTATAAACAAGCAGAGTTACTTATACAAGATAATAACTTCATTAAAGCTGAAGAAAATTATTTAAAAATAATAAACTCACTACCAGAAAGTGTATTGATGGATGATACTTATTTTGAATTAGCAGAATTATATGCCAATCAATTAAATAATCCTGAAAAGGCTATGGAGATGTATCAAAAGATTATTTTTGAGTATCCTTCTAGTATTTATTTGGTCGATGCCCGTAAAAAGTACAGAAAATTACGGGGAGATGATATTCAATAATGTACAAATAGCTTATTCCAATTATTAAATCATTCAATAGTTATCTTTACGTAACTTTGTGAAAAATAAAATCTTCTTATGTACATATATAATGTAACCATCAATATTGAAGAATCTGTCCATGTTAAATGGCTCCAATGGATGCAAGAAAAACACATTCCAGACATGTTGGCAACGGGTAAGTTTAGTAAAGCTTTGATGAGTAAAGTTCAAGTTGAAGAAGAAATGGGTGGCTTGACTTATTCTGTGCAATATACGACAGATTCAAAAGAAACCTTGAACAAGTATTACCAAGAAGATGCGGAAAGATTAAGAAAAGAAGCTCTGCAACTTTTCCCCAATAAGTTTGTTGCTTTTAGAACAGAATTAGAAATAATTCATAAAATTGAAAAATAATGACAGTTAGAGCCAAAAAATATTTAGGTCAGCATTTTTTAAATGATGAAACTATTGCTTCAAATATAGCTGATACTTTAACTTTAAAAGGATATAAG
>DAOVTF010000121.1 GCA_030633225.1 Flavobacteriaceae bacterium | reverse complement strand
TCAATGTGCTCCATTAATTTAGAATAAGCTTCGTTTACCTTCATAGGATTTGGTACCAAAAAAATCTGTATCGGGCCAACATATTTATTTGTTTGATAACCAACATTTACTTGATAAGCCAAACCACTATCAATCAATTCTCTTTGAAGTTTTGATGATCTTTGAGATACAATAAACGAGAAAACATCGGCTGCATAAGTAGATGGAATATCATTTCTTGTATCGGGTCCATGCAAACTTATTAAAGCTATGGGAGTAGTTGCATTTTCATTTTCTGTTACAAAGTAGCTTGTTTTAGTTAATGGTTTAATTTCAGGAATTGGGAATTTTTCAAAAGGATCAAAACTTGAAGGTTTCCAATCGCCATAAATCTTATTAATTTTATTATATACATCTTTATGATTAACATTACCAGCTACTACGATAATCGAATTATTAGGATAATAATACTTATTTTGAATGGTCTTCATTTTTTCGGGAGTTGCATTCATTATAACATCATGATCTCCAATCACATTTTTTCTACTAAAGTTATCACCCCATAATTTATGATTGCTATCTTGTAAAAGATAAAATACTGGATTTGATTCATTACGTTGGAATTCACCGTCAACCACAGGGTTTTCTTTAATCATTTCTTCCTTTAAAAAAAGAGGGTAGCGAATAGCAGAATTCATAAACTCAAGCCCTTCTTCTAATTTACTTGAACTTAGGGTTATGAAATAATTAACACGTTCACCAGAAGTGGTTCCGTTAAAAGAAATACCCAACTCGTTTTTTCGAGCCATAAAAGCTTCCTGTGATGGAATATCTTTATTTGCTTTAAAGAACATATGCTCGTATAAATGCGAGAGACCGTCAAATTCAGGAGGCTCAGTATATGCTCCATTATGTACAGTTATTTCAATAGTAGCTAAGGGCACTGTATTATCTTCAATGGTTAATACTTCTAGACCATTATCTAATTTATCTAGAAAAAAATTATCTGGTAAATTATCTTGTGCAAGTAGGATAGAGGGTAATAATATAAAAATTGGAAGTATTGATTTGAAAGTTATCATAAAATTAATTGTTAGAGTTATGCACAGCAAGATACCAATTTTTAAATATTTAATCAAATACCTACTATATTTAACTTTGAAAGTTGAATAATTGAAATGGTTTAGATTTAAAAACCTAAAAAATAATTATATTTGTTTTATGCAAAAAATATACTTTGATAATGCTGCTACAACTCCAATTAACAAGGAGGTAATTGACATTGTAACACAAACAATGAATACTACTTTTGGAAACCCCTCTTCTACACATCAATTTGGAAGAAGTGCCAAGACTTTGGTTGAAAAATCTAGAAAGTCAATCGCTAAAATGTTAAATTGTTCAGCGTCGGAGATTGTTTTCACAGCGGGTGGAAGTGAAGCCGATAACCTAATTTTATTCAATGCTGTCAACAATTTAGGTGTCCAAAGAATTATAACATCTAGAATTGAACATCATGCAATTTTGCATACAATGAATGTATTAGAGAATGAATATTCTGTTCAAATAGATTATGTTGAAGTAAATGAAAATGGAGAAATTGATCTAGAACATTTAGAAACCCTATTAAAGAACTCAACATTGAAAACCTTGGTTAGTTTAATGCAGGTTAATAATGAAACTGGAAATATTTTAGATATCAATAAAGTAATTGCCATTTGTAAAGTTAACAAGACTTTATTTCATTCGGATACGGTTCAAGGTATAACACACGTTGAAATTGATTTACAAAAAAGCCCTATTGATTTTATTGCTGCTAGTGCACATAAATTTCATGGTCCTAAAGGGGTTGGTTTTGCAGTAATAAAAAAAGGTTTTGGAATCAAACCAATTTTACATGGTGGTGAACAAGAAAGAGGAGCAAGGGCAGGTACTGAAAATATCCATAGTATTGTTGGTATGGAAAAGGCATTTAATATTGCTACCAAAAACTATGAAAAAGATAAAAAATATATTACAAATTTGAAGCAATATTTTATAGATCAGTTGAAAAAAAGCTTTCCTACGATTGAATTTAACGGACTTTCAAATAATTTAAATAAAAGTGCCTATCATATTTTAAATGTTCGCTTTGATAAAGAAATACCAATGCTGTTATTTAACTTAGATCTTAAAGGTATTGCAGCCTCAGGTGGTTCGGCTTGCCAAAGTGGTAGTAATAAAGGCTCTCATGTTTTAAATACTATTTTAACTGAAAATGAAGCAAAAAAAACTTCGGTTAGATTTTCATTTAGTATTTATAATACTATAAAGGAAGTGGATATTGTAATTGAGGTTTTAAGAGAAGTTATCAAGTAAAAATCATTATCTTATTAATGATGTAACCCCTTATTTTATTCATCTTATGATTTCTAAAATATCAACAATTTATCAATCAGATAATGCATTAAATTCTCTCTTTTTATTTTCAAACCACTCTTTCATAGTTTCTGGTGACTTCATTAATTGTTGCATATCATCCATAGCTTTTAGATGATCTTTATCTTTTGCTTGAAACATTTCCATTCCATGCTTTTTGCTCATTTCTGCTATTTCTTCAAAACTATTGGCATTAAATTCTTTATCACATACTCCACCCAATTGTTTACAAGTCATTGTTTTCATGTTTAACGATTTTTAAGGTTAAAATTATACTTTTGAGTTTAGTTGGTTTTGTCTAAAATACAATAAATCTGTTAATTTTCTAATTGACTACAATTATGTAAAACAAAAATCTCCTAGAAATACTATTCTAGAAGATTTATTTTATAAGTAAAAAATTATATTGTTTAATTTCAAATATTCAATTAGCTATCTGAATCAAGATAATTTGGTATTCCATCATTATCAGTATCATCATTAGTTGGGTCACCATCTCCGTCAGCATCTTCATCTATTGTTAGTTTGCCATCACCATCATCATCATTATCCAAATAATTATAAATACCATCACCATCTGTATCATCAAAAATTGGACTACCGTCGTTATTTATATCTTCATCTCTTGTTAAAACCCTATCACCATCATCGTCGATGTCTGCATAATTTGGTACACCATCTTCATCTGTATCATCATTTAAAATATCATTATCACCATCAAGATCTTCTTTGGAATCGATTACCAAATCATTGTCTGTGTCAATAAATCTAACCGCTCCAAGCTCAATATAAAAATAAAGAATTCCATTTACTGGAATCAATCCTCTAGGGTTATTTCCATAAGCTAATCCTGACGGCATAAAAAGAATTCCTTTACCAGTATTTTCATAACCAAAAGATTCATCAGGGAAAATTACTACTTCACCTTCTTGATAAAATGGGAATCCAAATTGCCAACCAAGAATTGTACTACGTAATGATAACCATGATTTCGAAGAAGTAAAGCTTAAGTTTTCATCAAATTTTGTACTGTCTAATAAAAACCCTTGATACGTAGATTGAATAGAGTCATAACGTGAAGGACTATTTCCTAATCCTTTAAAGTCAGTGTAATAATATAACTTGTATTTAATTTCATCAATAGTAACATCTTCAATCTCTACCTGATCATATAACGGAATTTCATTATTTAAAATGGTATCAACTCTTTTATCTGTATTTAAATAATGAGTTTGTAAAAATTCAACAAGCAATTCATCATCAATAATTGCTTGAGCTACCGGATCGTGATTATCTTTTTCATCTTCGTCATCATCGCTACATGAAAAGATTGCAACTGTTAATAATAGAAGAAATATATATTTCAATTTCATTATCTGAATTTTTTATAAATGATTCGCAATTTACAATTTTAATCTTTTTTTAAAACAAGTAAATCTAAAATTAACAAATGTTTAAATATTTACTATGAATTTTAATAAAGATGCTATCTAAATTCAATTTTTCTCATTCTTAAATTTAAAGGTGTAACCTCTAAATATTCATCATCTTTGATATACTCCATACATTCCTCTAAAGAAAATTCTTTTTTGGGAGCTATATTTACGGCAGTATCCGTACCAGATTTTCTAACGTTTGTAAGTTTTTTACCTTTTGTCAAGTTAATACCCATATCTTCTTGTCTATTGTTCTCACCTACCACTTGTCCTTTATAAATTTCTTGATTTATATCTATAAAGAAAATTCCTCTATCACCTAATTTATCAATAGAATAAGCCGTTGCTTTGCCTGCTTCAGCAGAAACCAGTGCTCCGTTTACAACATCGCTAAGTTCTCCTTTAAAAGCATCGTATCCTCTTAGACGGTGATTTATAATTGCTCCACCTTGAGTTGCAGTTAGAATTTTATTTCGCAAACCAATTAATCCACGAGAAGGAATATCAAATTCTAAATGTTGTAAATCACCTTTTGGTTCCATTACATGTAAATCACCTTTACGTAGTGTTACCAAATTAATTGCTTTACTTGAAACTTCTTCAGGTACATCAATTACTAAAGTTTCAAAGGGTTCTGATTTTACGCCATCAATATCTTTAAATATCACTTTTGGTCTTCCTACCTGTAACTCGTAACCTTCTCTACGCATCGTTTCAATTAAAACCGATAAATGAAGAATACCTCTACCAAATACTATAAACTTATCTTCACTATCTGTTTCCTGAACTTTTAAGGCCAAATTCTTTTCAGTTTCTTTAAACAATCTGTCACGTAGGTGACGAGAAGTAACAAATTTACCTTCTTTACCAAAAAACGGAGAATTATTTATGGTAAACAACATGCTCATGGTTGGTTTGTCAACTTCAATTCTTGGTAAGGCTTCTGGGTTTTCTAAATCGGCAATGGTATCACCAATTTCAAAGCCTTCAATTCCGGTTATAGCACAAATATCACCACTTCTGACCTCTGATGTTTTAGCCTTGCCTAAACCTTCGAAAGTATGTAATTCTTTAATTCTAACTTTTTTTGTAGACCCATCTGCTTTACAAAGCATATAATCCTTTCCTTCTTCTAAATCACCTCTAAAAACTCTTCCAATGGCAATTCTACCAGTAAAAGATGAAAAGTCTAAAGAAGTTATTTGCATTTGACTAAATCCTTCTCTATATGGAGCTTCAGGGATATTTTTAATAATTGAATCTAATAAAGGAATAATGTTATCTGTTTCATTTTTCCAATCGGTATTCATCCATCCATTTTTAGCAGAACCGTAAATGGTATCAAATTCTAACTGTTCTTCGGTAGCATCAAGAGCAAACATCAAATCAAAAACTTTTTCATGAACTAAATCAGGAGTACAGTTTTCTTTATCAACTTTATTAACAACTACAATTGGCATTAAACCCAATTCAAGTGCTTTGCTTAAAACAAAACGAGTTTGAGGCATAGGACCTTCAAAAGCATCTACTAATAATAAAACACCATCGGCCATTTTTAAAACACGCTCAACCTCACCACCAAAATCGGCATGGCCAGGTGTATCAATTACATTGATCTTTACACCATTATAATTTATCGAAACATTTTTTGATAAAATTGTTATCCCTCTTTCACGTTCCAGATCATTGCTGTCTAATAACAACTCTGTTCTTACTTTTCTTTCATCTAATATTTTTGCTTGATCGATAATTTTATCAACCAAAGTTGTTTTTCCGTGATCAACGTGGGCAATAATTGCTATGTTTCTAATGGATTCCATATTCTTAATTTTTTGAAAGTGCAAAAATAGTTGTTTTATTTTGATTTATAAGGATAAATATTTTGTAAAATGATATTTGTCAGTTATTTTTTTAAACAGTTAATATATATTTGTGTTCTAATGTAACTATTTAAAATATAATTGATTATGATTAACTTGGCTTTACCATTATTTAATTGGAATTATGGAATTATTGGTGCTATTTTTATGTTTGTCGTTTTTTTAGGACTAATAATAGCATTATTGGCTTTAATGTATGGTGGTAAAAAGAAAGAAAACTAAAAAATCAATTATTTTTTTACGCTTATAAGATCTAAAATATCTTGCTTGATTCTTGTTAGTTTATTTGTTTTAGCATCAATTAAACACCAGGTTGATTGTGCTTTGGCTAGCAAGATTTCCTCATTGTAAATATGTACATGTCGTATTGATTTTACACCTTTTGATTCGCCTACCCATGTATAAACTGTAATTTCGTCTTCTAAAAATGCTTGATTTAAATAATCAATTTCGTGTCTGATTGCCACCCAGTAATAATTTTTATTGATTGAATCATTTGATAAAATATTCCAGTGTTTTTCTGCAATATCATTTACCCATTGTAAATAAACAACATTGTTTACATGATTTAATTTATCAAGGTGCTTGGTTTGAACATTAAACGAATGTTGAAATGAAACTGAATAAATAGGTGCTTTAGCGCTCATTAAGAATAGCTGAAATTATAATTTAGATCCGCAATCATGGCAATACTCTGCTAGATCTTGGTGGTGGTCTGATGAACAACTTGGACAAGATTTTGTATTTGTATGTATTTTTGATGTAGATTGTTTAGTGAATTCAGAGGTAACAATTCCTGTTGGAATAGCTATTATTCCGTAACCTAAAATCATCACTATGCTAGCTAAAAACTGTCCGAAAGCTGTTTGAGGGGCGATA
>DAOVTF010000294.1 GCA_030633225.1 Flavobacteriaceae bacterium | reverse complement strand
TCAAAGCCTTTTTCTTTTGCCTGATTTTCAGTCAAACCTACACTGGCAATTTCAGGTGTTGCATAAGTACATCCCGGAATATTACCATAATCAATCGCCTCCGTATTTAAACCTGCAATTTTTTCTACACAAGTAATCCCTTCCGCGGAAGCGACATGTGCCAATGCCGGACCTGGAGTAACATCACCAATAGCGTAATACCCTGGCAAATTTGTTTGATAAAAATCATTTACCAAAATTTTATCTTTGTCGGTTACAATTCCAACATCTTCTAATCCAATATTTTCAATATTAGATTTGATACCTACAGCCGATAAAATAATATCTGCTTCTAATGTTATTTCCCCTTTTTTAGTAGTCACTGTTGCAACAACTCCTTTACCTTTAGTGTCAACTTTTGTAACACTTGAATTGGTCATTACTTTAATTTTAGATCTTTTTAAAGAGCGTTCAAATTGTTTAGAAACCTCTTCATCTTCTAAAGGAACTACATTTGGTAAAAACTCAACAATAGTAACTTTGGTTCCCATAGAGTTATAAAAGTGAGCAAATTCAACTCCAATAGCTCCTGAACCCACAATAATCATTGATTCTGGTTGCTTAGGCAAGGTCATTGCCTCACGATAACCAATTACTTTTTTACCGTCAATTGGTAAAAATGGAAGTTCACGCGATCGAGCACCAGTAGCAATAATAATATGATCAGCAGAGTATTCTGTAACTTTTTTATCGGCATCGGTAACTTCAACCTTTTTACCCGTCTTAATTTTACCAAAACCATTGATAACATCAATTTTATTCTTTTTCATTAAAAACTGAACACCCTTACTCATTCCCTCAGCAACATTACGACTACGTTTTATAATAGCCGAAAAATCTTTATCAATTTCTTTAGCTTTTAAACCATAGCTATCAACATGTTTTAAGTAATCATATACCTGAGCACTTTTTAATAAAGCTTTTGTAGGAATGCAACCCCAGTTCAAACAAATTCCACCTAGGTTTTCTCTTTCAACAACTGCAACTTTAAAACCAAGTTGAGAAGCTCTAATTGCTGTTACATATCCTCCAGGTCCACTACCAATAATAATAATATCGTATTTCATTCCAAATATTTTTAAATCTAAAATCTATCTTACCGTCAAATTAAATTTATAATCTAACGGATTGCAAATTTAATCAAATTTTATTGCTTTTACAGGACTAATTTTACTAACAATAAGCGATGGGATAATCAACATCAACAAACATAAGATTAAGGTGCCTAAATTAATTAAGGCTATATGCTTAATGCTAAGATATACAGGTGCTTGACTTACATAATAAGTTTCTGGATTTAAAGAAATTACACCAAAATATTTTTGAATTAAAAGTAATCCTATGCCTATAATATTTCCCCAAAGCAAACCTCTGCCTATCAAATACGAAGCATTGTATAAAAATATTTTACGAATACTCCAATTGTTATTTCCTAAAGCTTTTAATATACCAATCATTTGAGTTCGTTCTAAAATTAAAACCAATAATGCTGTGATCATATTAATTCCAGCAATCAATATCATAATGCTAATTATTACAGCAATATTGGTGTCAAATAAGCGTAACCATTCAAATATTGCAGGAAATTTTTCTGCAATAGTATAAGCATTTAAAGAGGAGTCTATATCACTATAAACTTGAAAACCAGTTTCTTTCAAATCATCAAAATCATGAATAAACACCTCAAAACCACCAACTTTATCTTCTTTCCATTTATTTATTTTTTGAATATGTCTTATATCTCCAATAATATAACTTTCGTCAAATTCCTCAAAACCAGAATTATAAATTCCTGAAATTAAAAACTTTCTTGAATTTGGTGCTTTATTTGGGTTGTCTTTAACAAAAAACATATGAAAAGTATCACTAACTTTTAAGTGTAGTCGGTTTGCTGTTTTTTCTGAAATTAATACTTCCTGACTTACTTTTGTATTAATATCAGGAATATTTCCATCAACCAGATAACTATTTAAAAAAGTCCAATCATAGTTTTGATCAACACCTTTTAAAACGATTCCTTCAAATTCATTGGGTGTTCTAATAATTCCTGCTTTGGTTGCAAAAACCTGAACTTTTTTCACATTAGGAATATTGGGGAAATCCGGATAAAAATTCTGATTTTTTGAAACAGGTGTTACAGTAACTTTAGAATTATTTGCATCATAATTACTTATTTGAATATCACCATTAAATCCAGATATTTTTTCTTTAATTTTTTTTTGCAAACCAACTCCGGTAGCAACCGAAAATAGCATTACAATTACACCAATGGCAATTGCTAGGATTGAAATTTTTATTATAGGAGAAGATACGCTATTTTTACTCCGCTTAGCAGCTATTATCCTTTTTGCTATAAATAATTCGTAATTCAATTGAAATGAAAAATTTAATTCAGCCCAAAAGTAAGTATTTAATTTTAGTAAGTAAATTAATAATTATTGTTTTTGTATTCGGATTTACTTCCTGTAAAGAGAATAAGAATAAAATAAATTCAAATGAACTATTAGCAAATTATAAAAAGGAAATAATTGTTAACAAGATAATAACCGCTGCCAACCAAACAGCAAAATATTTACCATTATTAAAAGGTAAAAAAGTGGCAATTGTTGCCAATCAAACCAGTGTGATATTTAAAAATGAAAACAATGAACATGTGCATTTGGTAGATACCTTACTTGCATTAGGTGTAAATATTGTCAATGTTTTTGCACCAGAACATGGATTTAGAGGAAAAGCAGATGC